>JAYEKL010000001.1:0-2742 GCA_034660995.1 Patescibacteria group bacterium
AATATTTACACAGACAGAGACTTAGCCTCTCCACGCTGGTTTTATTATTACGGCTTATCTTTATATAGAAAGGAATACTTTAAACAAAAGATAATCGTATAGAGGCTAAGCCTCTTTAGCGAGATAATTTAAAAATACCGTTTTTTGTTTATTTCAGTAGGTACGGATAAGTATATAGCGTGTGAAATTATCTGTCAAATAAAAAAAACTGTTAAAAAATTTGTTAAATTCTATTGATTTTAAATATAAAAAAACTCAATAAAATTATATTATTATTGAGTTTACGCTTAACAGTGTTTGTGTCTAGGGACAAATAGAATGGCTGTTTCTTTAAATTCTGGACATACCGAAACAAATTCATCCAAAAGTTTAGGATATATTTTTGCAATTTCTATCCTGACACTGTTATCTTTAATTTCCGAAAAAGCTATTACTGGATCTAAGCCGTACTTTTCGTTAAGAGGAATGATCTTTTTCGCATAATTCGGGAATTTTTCTATTAAATCCATAATCATCCCAAATTCTTCATTTTTCGCAAGTTCTCTTGCGATATTTAGGATTTCATCTGGATTTGCTTCTGCTATCTCAATAACTTTCTCTCCAATGTTTATTGCTGTTATGTTCTTTTTTTTCAAGAGGGTATTCTCCTTTCAACTCGTTATTTTCTAGTATATTATCGCTAGTTTAATTTGTCAAATTTAGAAAAATAAATAGACCTTCTCGCAGAATTAATTCTGTTAGAAGGTCTAATATAAAAATAACTGATCTAAGTTATTTGCATGAAGCGCTGTCTCCGCCGCTGGTTGTGTCAAACCCAAATCCGGGAGACGGAGTCTCGGAAGAAAGTTCTGTAGAACATTCTTCTGGTGGATTATCAAATCCAGAGCAAATTATAGTAAGTAGGCTAGCTGCGTCTCTGCCAGATTTTGCGGTTGTTCCATTTATGACTAATGTTGGAGAACCTCCTACTACATACTTATCAACGTCTTCTTTATGAATATTGAATGTAGGGAAATTTCCTTTCCAAGTGTCTTTATTGCCAAAGTTTTCTGTCACTTTATATTTTTTATCAGTAGTCGCAACACAAGTATTCAATTTAGAAATATTTATTTTTGCTGTCTTAAGGCATGCATCTGATTTTTCATCTTCAAGAAAACATTGTAAGTAGTTAATAAACTTGGTTGGTTCCTCGGTATTGATACAATACTGTCTTAATTGCTCGTCTAGTTCTTTTTCTTTGTGCATAGCATAATCACAAAATTTTAATTCAAAATCAATCTTATCTCCTAAAGTATCAAGAACAGGTAAAATTCCTTTCTCAATTTGAGTTCCGTAAGGGCAATGGCTCATTACAAACAATTCAACAACTGGTTTATCATTTTTAGTTACTTCTTGATCGGGAGGAGTTTCATTGTTTGCGGCTTTGCTTTCCTTCGTTATCTCTTCAACATTTATTGTTCGATCAAAGAAAAGTTTTCCGTCTTTAGTTACATAAGTTTCAACATCTTGACCTGTGGAAGTAGTTACAATAATTTTATAAAGTCCGCTTTCTTCAAAAGATTCTTTTATGGTAACTTTATTGTCATCTTGAATAAGAATGTTATTGATGAAACTCTCAGTTTTAGTTGTAGCTTCTTCTACTTCAAGAGATGAGTCAACTTTTTTATCTTTTTGCGTGACAGGGATAAGAATTAGTGATATTAGAATAACAATTAATATTCCCATTGTAAAAAATCCAAATGAAAAACCAAGAGGGAAATTTACATTTTTGTAAAAGCGTTTCCCTTTTCTCTTTAAATTAGTACTTGTTTCTTTTTCTTTTTCCATATTTTTTGTTAGTTAGTTATTAATTATTTTTAAAAAATTTTTAGCGATATATTCATTATATCAAAAATGTATTTTATGGCAAGGGGGAGTTAGTATTTAGTATTTAGTATTAAGTATATAGTATTTAGTATTAAGCATCCAACTTAATATTCTTCGACCTTGTGGAGAAGATCGTTCGCGTATAATTCTCCATGCAAGGTTATAGTCTATAAACTATCATAGCTAACAGCGTTTTTTATGTAGTTTATTTTTGCTTTATTTTTGCTTTTATCAATTATGATCGCGATTACATCAATTTGCCAGTTAGTGTCGTCGGCAAATTTTTGTTCTGCTAAATAAAAAAGGGCTGTTCTAATAAGCTTTTTCTTTTTATAAAAACTTACAGCTTCTTGAGGTAGTCCATATTTTTCCGAACTTATTTTGGTTCTTGTCTTTACTTCTATAAAATGAATTATTTTATCAGATTTGGCGATTATATCTATTTCCCCCACTTTTTTTTGATAATTAATTTCTAGTATTAAGAGGCCGTTACTTTTTAAAAATTTATAGGCTAATTTTTCTCCTAAATTTCCGAATTCTCTTCTTTGAGTCGGCATTTTTTAACTTTTTAACTAAATAAATTTATAAGTTGTTCTGTGGTATTTTTTAGTATATTACTTTTTTGGTCATAATAATAAAGTCCTACTAAAAATCCTGCAAAAACAGAAAAAATAATTCCTAAATTTAAAAAATCTGATTTCATATTGTATTTTTTTGTTTCTTTTTCAAGATTATCTTTTTTACTCATTGTTAATATTTTTAATGTTTAATCTATGTGGGGTCTGCTGATTTTCTCATAATTCCTTTTTAGAGAGGAGTCTCTAAGTATTAAGTATATAGTATTAAGTATTAAGCATCCCACTTAATATTCTTCGA
>JAYEKL010000001.1:2842-6520 GCA_034660995.1 Patescibacteria group bacterium
GTTAATATTTTTAATGTTTAATCTATGTGGGGTCTGCTGATTTTCTCATAATTCCTTTTTAGAGAGGAGTCTCTAAGTATTAAGTATATAGTATTAAGTATTAAGCATCCCACTTAATATTCTTCGAGAGAAGTCGTTATATGCAATAGAATATACTAATTAGGGTCTGCTGATTTTTTTATAATTCTTCTCTAGAGAGAGGAATAAATCACCAGTTCCTATATATAGTCTATAGTTATATTTGATTTTGCGCAATGTTTTATTTTTTTAACACAGACAAAAACGCTTCTTGTGGAATTTCTACTTTTCCAAATGATTTCATTTTTTTCTTTCCTTTCTTTTGTTTTTCTAAAAGTTTTCTTTTTCTGCTGACATCTCCGCCATATAATTTCGCGGTTACATCTTTTCTAAAAGGATTTATTGTTTCTCGCGCAATTATTTTTCCAGAAATTGTAGCTTGAAGCGCGACGGCGAAATTTTGACGAGGAATCGCAACTTTTAGTTTCGCGACAATCTTTTTCCCTTCTTCTTGAGCTTGGTCGCGAGGGATAATTCTTGAAAAAGCCTCAACTTTTTCTTGAGCAACTAAAATGTCTAACTTAATTAAGTCTCCAGACCTAAATTCTATTGGTTCATAATTCATAGAAGCAAAACCACTTGAGACGCTTTTTAAGTTGTCGTAGAAATCAACGATTATATTAATTAGAGGAACTTCATAATTTAAAATCACCCTATCTTCTGAAAGATAGTTTGTACTTTGATAAATTGCGCGAGAATTTTCTGCTAGTTTCATAATTGAACCAATTTTATCTTTTGGTAAAATGATTTCAAGTTTTGCCCATGGCTCTTTAATGTGTTCTATATGTGAAGGGTCTGGCAGTTCGGCTGGAGAGAAAATTGTAATTTCTTTTCCGTCTCTTTTTTTAACAACATAGGAAACAGAAGGAGTTGTGATTACAAGATTCATATCGTATTCTCTGGTAAGTCTTTCAGTTATAATCTCAAGATGAAGCATTCCAAGAAATCCACAAATAAAACCGCGCCCAAGAGCAGAAGAACTTTCAGGTTCATATGAAAGGGACGCGTCATTAAGTTTTAGTTTTTCAAGAGCATCGCGAAGATTTGGATATTCATCGCCTTCAATAGGATATATACTGGCAAATACTGTCGGTTTAACCTCTTTATATCCTGAAAGTGGTTTTACTATTCTTTCAATTTCTTTTTCGTCTTTGAAAATTGATTCATATTTCGTAATTGTATCTCCAACACGACATTTTCCTACTTCTTTTAATCCAGTTGCTATATATCCAACGTCTCCAGCTTCAAGAAACGATGTTTTTTCAAGCTGTGGTTTAATTACACCAAGTTCTATAATTTCTGATTTTAATTTTGTTTTAAGAAAGTATATTTGATCTCCTTCGTTTATTTTGCCATCAATCATTCTAATTTGCGCAATAACTCCTTTGTATGAATCAAAATATGAATCAAAAATAAGAGCTCTAGCTGGCTTATTTTTGTCGCCTTTTGGTGATGGAACTTTTTTAACAATTTCTTCAAGAACTTTTTCAACATTTTCTCCTGTCTTTGCGGAAATTTTTATTATTTCATTTTCTTTTGTGCCGATTAAGTCGCTTATTTCTTTGGAAACTTCTTCTATCATTGCATTTGGCATATCAATTTTGTTTATCACTGGGATAATTTCTAAATCTTGTTCCATTGCTAAATATAAATTTGCCATAGTTTGCGCTTGAATTCCCTGTGTAGCGTCAACGAGTAAAACAGCGCCCTCAACAGCCGCAAGTGATCTAGAAACTTCATAGGCGAAATCAACATGACCAGGAGTGTCAATTAAGTTCAAAGTGTAAAGTTCAAAGTGTAAAGTTTTATCATCTTGTTCGGAGCGACTTTCTACTTTTGACTTTCTACTTTCGACTAATTTATACTTCATTCTGGCTGGTTGAAGTTTTATTGTAATTCCCCTTTCTCTTTCTAAATCCATTTGATCTAAAAGCTGACTTTTCATTTTTCTTTGTTCAACTGTTTTTGTCAATTCTAAAAACCGATCAGCTAATGTTGATTTTCCATGGTCAATATGCGCAATTATGCAAAAATTTCTGGTATTTTGTTGGGACATGGTTTGGAATTTAGAATATGGAATTTAGAATAACTCAATATATCTTATCTTAATACGAAAAAATGAAAATGACAAATCTTTATTTCTATTACATCATTAGTTCAATGTCTCTGACTTGAACCTTATGTTTTTTCTAATCTAATAAAATTTTAAAATTATATTTTAAGAAATATCCGGTTCAAGTCGGAGACGCTGAACCAACGGCGCGTGAAGTAAGTTTCTTTGCGAACAAGCTTTTCCATAAAGAAAGATAATTTAAATAGAGGCTTAGCCTCCAGTTTGGAGGCTAAGCCTCTATTTAAATTATCTTTCTACTATTAATATTGTTTGAAAATTGATTGCCAGCCTGAGGCTGGTCCGCCTTGGACGGAAAAATTGAAAATTAGTTTCCGCTCCTCTTTTTAATTTTGTATAATATGCTATAATAAATATATGTAATAAATAAGCAAAAGATAAATATGAATTTAATAGAATTATCTCAAAAAGAAGAGCGATTAACTTCTGGGCATAGGCTTTGCGCGGGGTGCGCAGAACCTCTTAATATAAAACTAATTTTGGCGGCGATTGATGAGCCAGTTGTTATAATTAACGCGACAAGCTGTCTTGAAGTTGCTACAACAATATATCCTTATACAGCTTGGAAAGTTCCTTGGATACATAATGCGTTTGAAAATGCTTCCGCGACAGCAAGTGGGATTATTGAGGCCTATAAAGTTTTGCTTAGAAAAAAACCAGCTGACAGACCTGATTGGGCAAAGAAATTACCAGAAAATATAAAATTTTTAGTTCTTGGCGGAGATGGCGGAACTTATGATATTGGATTGCAAAGTTTATCGGGCGCTTTAGAGAGAGGTCATCAGTTTCTTTATGTTTGTTATGACAACGAGGCATATATGAATACTGGAAATCAAAGATCAGGAGCAACTCCGAGAGGATCGCATACCACAACTTCTCCATCAGGAAAAATTCAACAAGGTAAAAAAGAATATAAAAAATATTTAACGGCGATTATTGAAGGTCATCATATAAATTATGTTGCTCAGTCTTCAATTTCAAACTTTGCTGATTTAACAAAAAAGGCAAAAAGGGCGATGGAAGTTGAAGGACCTTCGTTTATAAATCTTATTAGTCCATGTCAAAGAAGCTGGGGGTTTGATCCAGCGCAAACAGTTCGTATTGCTGATTTAGCAGTACAAACTAATTTTTGGCCGCTTTATGAAGTTGATTATGGAAAATTTATATTAAATTATGAACCATCCGAAAGGAAACCAATACTTGAGTGGTTTAAATCACAAAAAAGATTTAAACATCTTCTTAGGACTGAGAATGAGGGATTGGTTCAAGAAATTCAGGAGCATGTTGATAAAGAGTTTGCGAGGATTAAGAAAAGAGCAGAAGATTGTCAATAGGATTGTCATAATAAAGGATGTTAGGGTTATCTGTTGGCTCCATAGTCCCGATAGGGCTGTGGAGCCTAAATGCAAGATTTTTTTAAATCTCTTTTTACAAAGTTTGAAATCACAAAAGGCTCCACAGCCCTATCG
>JAYEKL010000002.1:0-6329 GCA_034660995.1 Patescibacteria group bacterium
ATATTACGTACTCTGTTGGCTCCATAGTCTCTTTAGAGCTGTGGAGCCTAAATGCAGGATTTTTTTTAAACCTCTTTTCATAAAGTTTGAAATCACAACAGGCTCCACAGCCCTATCGGGACTATGGAGCCAACGCTAATACTGTTCGACTTTATGGAGAGCTCTGCGTACAACTTCTCCACAAGGTCGAAGAATATTGTAGAAAGGTCAAAGAATATTATTATGTCATTACATCTAAAATGTCTCCAATTTTATCTACAGCAACATCCGCGCCGGCTTCAAGAAGATTTTCTTTTTCTATTGTTTGCGCGATGCCAATAGCATAAATCCCAGATGTTTTTGCAATTTCCATATCCCTTACTCCGTCTCCGCAAAAAAAAGTCTGTTTTGTAAATTCTTCTATTGGCAAATTTGCAAATTCTGCGAACTCTTCAATATGATCTGGACCTTTTATAATTTTATCTGAACCAAGAATTACAGAAAAACATTCTAATAAATTAAATTTTTTTAATATTTTTTTAGAATTTTCGGTTTCACTGCCAGTACTTACAAAAAGAGAAATATTTTTATTATGTAGATGTTGTATAATAATTTCTGCCTTTTCAAACATTAAGAAATCTTTTTTATTAACTATCTTAAAAAATTCATCAACTAATTCTTCTATATTAGTAAAGGAAATATGATTATTTTTTAATACTTGTTGAAATTGAACCCCTAATGGAGTCCCTGCGGAATTCAAATAATATTTGTTTGAATCTTCAATATTAATTTTAAGTTTAAATTTTCTGTTCAAGACTTCAAGAAACACTTTTGTATAAGTTGGCATAGTGTTGATAATAGTTCCATCAAGATCAAAAATTCCGTATTTATATTTCATTTGCTTTTAGATTTTATGTAGGGTCTGGTGATTTTCTTATAATTTCCCTCTAGAGAGGGGGTCGGGGGTGTGTTAAAAAGCTTGTTACACACCCCTTGCCCATCTCTAGAGGGGAATTATCGGTAAAAATCACCAGCCACTATGTAATTTAATAAAATGCATTATAATTTGTCATAAACAAAATTATTATCAGCCTCATCAAGTGATTTATTCTGATCATCTTTTTCTGAAACAATGGGATTTTTAGTTGACCAGGAAATATTGATAGTTGGGTCGTTCCAACAAATTGCTCCTTCGTGTTCTGGAGAATATTCATCCGAGCTTTTATAGGAAATTTCCGCGTAATCACTAAGAACACAAAAGCCGTGCGCAAATCCAACTGGAATATAAAGCATTTTTTTGTTTTCTGCAGATAAAACTTCTCCAACCCATTTTCCAAAAGTAGGTGAGCCCTTTCTAATATCAACTGCAACATCAAAAAATTCACCGCTTATACATCTAACAAGCTTTGCTTGAGCTTTAGGAAGTTTTTGATAATGCAGCCCTCTTAAAACTCCTTTAATTGATTTGGAATGATTATCTTGCGCAAAATTGTCTTTGATTCCAAAATTAGCAAATTCTGAATATTTATAATTTTCCAAAAAAAATCCTCTTTTGTCCGCAAAAACTTTTGGCTCAATAAGAACAACTTCTGGGATCTCAAGTTTTTTAAATTCAAATGGCATAGGCGTAAGTTAAAAGTTAAAGTTTATAAAATCTCCTGATAGCCTGTTTCCATGCTATAGCATGGAAACAGGCTATTGGGTATATTTCTTAATTTTTGCTGATCTTTTTTTATAAACTGAGAAAAACAACGCAAGTCCCAAAGTATCCATAATAATATCTTGGGTTATATCAAATTTAGTTTCTTTAAAAAGATTTATAAGAAATTCTCTTTCTGATAAATTTGCTATTGTTATCTCAAAAAATTCCCAGCTAATAAAAATCAAGAATGACAAAGCTATAGTTTTTTTAAAATTATTTTTGCAAATCGTAAATATAATAGCTGTAATTATTATTCCAGCGACAAAATGAGTTGGAACATCTATCCAATGTAATTTTGTGTTTCCTGTATAAGCTGCAAAAGTAATAAATATTGACAAAAAAAGCCAAACCAGCAAAATATGAATAATATACTTTTTCATTTATAAGTTTAAGAGTTGAATAAATTTTAATTGTGAAATGCGACTATTCGTAATTAGGGGTTGGTGATTTTTACCGATCATTCCCCTCTTGAGAGGGGCAAGGGGTGTGTAACAAGCCTTTTAACACACCCCCAACCCCCTCTCAAGAGGGGAATTATAACTAGATAACTTGATATATAACTGCTTATACACTATTATAATATATAGAGACTAAAAAGCAATAAGATATTATAAAACACTATGCAAAATTTTCCAATAGTTACAATTAGCTTAATAAATTATAATGGCAAGAAGTTTGTTTTTCAAGCAATTGAATCGGCAGTTAACCAAAATTATCCAAATTTAGAGATAATCTTGATTGATAACGATTCTACTGATGGAACAAGAGAAGAGATAGAAAAAAAAATTCCGGAATGGGAAGGGAGAAGAAAAAATATCACGCATCGTTGGCTCCATAGTCCCGATAGGGCTGTGGAGCCTAAGTGCGAATTACAAAAAGGCTCCACAGCCTTACAGGACTATGGAGCCAACAAAGGCTCCACAGCCTTACAGGACTATGGAGCCAACAAAGAGTATGGAGCTAACAGTATTAAATACATTAAAAATAAAGAAAATGCTGGGTTTGGTCGTCCACACAATGAAGCAATGAGAATAATGAAAGGAGATTTTATTCTACTTTTAAACTACGATGCGATACTAAAACCAAACTACATTGAGAATGTTCTTAAGCCTTTTTGTGATGAAAAAGTCGGATCAGTACAGGGAAAACTTCTGCGATATAATTTTGATAAAAACGAGTTATATAGAAAAAAAGAAAATCCAGAGCTAAATGTGATTGATACGGTGGGGTTTAAAATGCTTAAAAACAGAAGAATCGTTTGTATTGAGCAAGGTCAGCTAGACACAGGTCAGTCCGAAGAAGAAAAAGAGATTTTCGGAGCGGACGGCGCCGTTCCCGTCTATAGAAAAGAGGCGTTAGAAGATGTAAAATTACCAATAATAGAAATTCAAAATTCAAAATTCAATCCGCCAGCTGGCGGACAAAATTCATTGTATGAGTATTTTGACGAAAATTTCTTTATGTATAAAGAAGATGTTGATTTGGCATGGCGTTTTAGGCTTGCTGGGTGGAAAGCAGTCTATACTCCTAAGGCAGTTGCATATCACGGACGAGGATCGGGAGATAGTATGGCAAAAAACTATATTGATATTATCAAGGAAAGAAGAAAAATAAATAATTTTGCAAAATATCTATCTTTTAAGCATCAAAGACTGATGCAAATAAAAAACGATTTTCCAATTTTGCTGTTTACAAAGCACTTTCCTTGGTTTATTATAAAAGAAGTAGGCGCTTGGGCATATATGGCTGTTTTTGAGCGATTTTTGTTCAAAGTAATAAAAGATTTTTATCACGATATTCCTATTTTCCTTAAAAAAAGAAAAATGGTAATGGCGAAAAAGAGAATTAGTGTGAAGGAAATGGAGAAGTGGTTTTTAAATTAAATTGTTAAATTGTTGTATTGTTCTATTGTTAACATTATTAGAGTATGGAAAAGAAATTTTTGAAACTTAATAATTTAGATGCATATAAGATTTCTTTTCATTTGTCCAATTATATTTGGGATATAATAATGAATTGGGACTATTTTACGAAAGACACTATTGGCAAGCAATTTGTAAGATCGATTGATTCAATTTCAGCCAATATCGCGGAAGGATTTGGAAGGTATAATAAAAAGGATAAAATAAAATTTTACAGATACAGTTTTGGTTCGCTCAAAGAATCATTAGACTGGAACGAGAAAGCAAGAATAAGAAAACTTTTAACAGATAAGCAATACGAACACATTTTAAAAGAATTGCAAAAATTGCCCAAAGAACTTAACTGGCTTATAAAGTTTACCAACGATAAATTGGCAATATAGCAATACAACAATACAACAATTTAACAATAGAATCTATGAAACTATCCGTCATTATCAATCATTATCGTACTCCAGAAATATTAAAGATATGTTTGCGTTCTATAAAGGAAAACTTAAAGGATGTTGATTTTAGTTGGGAATTGATCGTAACTGATGGGGCAACAATTGAAAAAACAACAGAAATGATGGAAGATTATTTTTCTGATGTGATTTTTATCACTTTCGAAAAAAATATAGGATTTGGAAAATTAGTAAATACTGCCATTGAAAGATCAAAAGGAGAATATCTTTTTATAATAAATGCTGATATAATAGTAGAAAAGAAGAGAGCTATTGAAAAAATGCTAGAATATATAGAAAAGAGAGAAGATGTTGGAATGGTTGGTCCAAAACTTCTTAATGTTAATGATACAATCCAACAATCCTGTTTTAGATTTTATACTCCTTTAACGGTAATTTGCAGAAGAACAGCTTTAGGAAAAACATTTTTTGGAAAAAAGATTCTAAATCGTTTTTTAATGAACGATGTTTTTAACAAGGAGAGTATAGTTGACCCAATTCCTGTTGATTGGTTGATGGGTTCAGCAATGATGGTCAGAAAATCTGATCTTAAAAAAGTTGGAGTTTTTGATGAAGATTTTTTTATGTACTTTGAAGATGTTGATTGGGCAAGACGTTTTTGGGAAAATAAATTAAAAGTTATCTACTTTCCGAATTCTCAAATGTATCATTATCACTTTCAATCAAGCAAGAAAAAAACTTTATTTGACTCGCTCCTATCAAAATATGCCCGCATCCACATAAAAAGCGCGTTGAAATATTTTATGAAATATAAATTTAAGAATGTGAAATATGGACTTTAGAAATGTTTAAATATCAATAACCGATTCTGCCCCGTCAGAGTCTCCGATAATTTTGCTCCGTCAGAGTCTCCGATAGAGACTCTGACGAGAAAACGGGATGAATGAGATTTCCGTCAGAGTCCTCTGCAGAGAGACTCTGACGAGGCAAAATGATGAAATGTCAAATAAGATACAATAACCAATCAATCTGTTGGCTCCATAGTCCCGATAGGGCTGTGGAGCCTAAATGCAAGATTTTTTTGAATCTCTTTTTATAAAGTTTGAAATCACAAAAGGCTCCACAGCCCTATCGGGACTATGGAGCCAACGATAAACATTAAGGCTCCACAGCCCTATCGGGACTATGGAGCCAACGATAAACATTAAGGCTCCACAGCCCTATCGGGACTATGGAGCTAACGATGATAACAACACAACAATTTAACAATTTAACAATTTAATTCTATGAAAATAAAAAAAGCGATTATGCCTGTTGCTGGGTTTGGGACGAGGTTTTTGCCGGTGACAAAGGCTCAGCCGAAAGAGATGCTTCCTATTGTTGATAAGCCAATAATTCAATATCTTGTAGAAGAAGCGGTGGCGGCGGGAATTGAGGAAATTATATTTGTGACTGGACGCGGAAAACGTTCTATTGAGGATCATTTTGATTATTCTTTTGAACTAGAACACACGCTGGTAGAAAAAAATAAGCTTGATCGTCTGAAAGAAATTTATAAATTGCCTACTCTTGCCAAGTTTGCTTTTGTTCGTCAGCCAAAACCTCTTGGCGATGGCGATGCAATTTTAAAGGCAAGACATCTAATTGGAAATGAACCGTGCGCGGTTCTTTTTGGTGATGATATTGTTGATTTTGAAAAGCCTTGTATTGGGCAATTAATGGATATTTTTGAAAGATATGGAGACCCTGTTGTTGCTCTTGAAAAGGTTCCCAAAAAGGAAGTCTGTAAATTCGGAGTTGTTCAACCAACCAAGATATCTAAAAGAACTTATGAAATAAAAGATTTAGTAGAAAAACCAGCAGTTAAAGATGCTCCGTCTGATCTTACTATAGTTGGAAAATATATTATAACTCCGGATGTATTTGACGAATTAGAAAAAGTAAAACCTGGAAAAGATGGTGAGATACGGCTTGCGGATGCTCTTAAATCTCTAATACCAAAGAAAGCTGTTTACGGATATGAATTTGAAGGAAGAAGATACGATTGTGGCAGTAAAATGGGCTTTCTAGAAGCAACTGTTGAGCTTGCCCTAAAACACGGAGAATTAAATGGAAGATTCAGAAATTATTTAAAAGAATTGGAATTATAATATATTGTTATATGAAAATAGTAGGAACGCAAGATTTTGCGTTCGCACTATTTAACAATAGAATTCTATGAAAATACGATGTTCAATAAATAGCTCTGTTGGCTCCATAGTCCCGCAGGGCTGTGGAGCCTAAATGCAAGATTTTTTTTAAATCTCTTTTTACAAAGTTTGA
>JAYEKL010000003.1:0-6326 GCA_034660995.1 Patescibacteria group bacterium
ATGAAACTAAAACAATTGACGCTAAAATACCAATAATCGCGATAACAACCAAGAGTTCAATCAAAGTAAAACCTTTCTTATTTAGTTTTATCATTTATTTCACCTCCTTTCTTAATTTAAAATTAAATTTTTAAAAAAATATCGTAGAATAAATTAGGTTTTCAACACAAACGCAAAGCGCGAGCATCATAGGAATGAGGCAGTGCCTCGTCTCTACAAGATATAGATATTGAAATTCTTATGCTTTAAATTAGATTTTACAAACACAGACATAGATTCAGAACATTAAAATAAGTGCTGGTGATTTTTACCAATCATTCCCATCTTGCCTGCCAGCCTTGGGAGAGAGATGGGCAAGGGGTGTATTAACAAGCTTTTTAACACACCCCCAACCCCCTCTCTAGAGGGGAATTATAAAAAAATCAGCAGAGCCTAAATAAACAATAATAAATTCATAACAACAATAAAACAAACTTCTTTTAATATACCATTTTTACGTTTTAAACGCAAAAAAAGAATTATCTTTGCATCATCATCTTCAAATCTTTAACATTAGTAGAATAAATTTCTGCATTTTCTAAAGATATTTCCCTAGCTTTTACTAAATCAGCCAAAGAAGTATTCAGGGAGATCATTCCTTCATCTGCGCTAGTATTAATAACAAGATCTAACTGATGATTTTTGTTTTCCCTAATTAAATTTCTTATAGCAGAATTAACCATCATTATTTCCACCGCAGGAACTCTTCCTCCTTCTATTCTAGGAATAAGACGTTGCGATACTATTCCCAAAAGATTACCAGCTAATTGCGCTCTGATCTGGTCCTGTTGTCTAGCAGGAAAACTATCAATAATTCTATCTACAGTTTGAGAAGCGCTATTTGTATGCAATGTCGCAAAAACAAGATGTCCCGTTTCAGCAGCAGTAATGGCAGTACTTATTGTTTCTGAATCTCTCATCTCTCCAACAAGAACAACATCCGCGTCTTCCCTAAAAACACTACGCAAAGCCACGCTAAAAGACTCTGTGTCAATATTAACTTCTCTTTGATTTATAATACATCTGTCTTGAGTATATACATATTCAATAGGATCCTCAATCGTAACTATATGGGCATATCTTTGATGATTTATCCTATCAATTAAGGCCGCTAATGTAGTTGATTTTCCATGCCCAGAAGGCCCCACAATAAGAACAAATCCTTGAGACTGCTTTGTAAAATCATAGACAATGCCAGGAATATTAAGATCTTCTAAGGTTCTTATTTTTGAAGTAATAAGCCTAAAAGCAGCGCTTATATATCCTCTTTGATAAAAAATATTCACCCTGAATCTGATCTTTCTCTCAAATTCATAGGAAATATCAAGTTCTTTCTTGTCTTCAAAATGCTTTCTCTGTTTTTCAGTTAAAAACGCATAAACAATTTCTTTTGTTCTTTTGGGAGTTAATATTTCTTTATTCATCAATGGAACCAATCTCCCATCTATCCTAAGTGTCGGATAGCGACCAACCGATAGATGAAGATCTGATGCCCTCTCCTGCGCAGTATTTATCAATAAAGCATCTAACTCTTGTTTTGCATTAATGCTTGTCATGGTGTATAATTTTTAATTTTTAATTTTATAATTTTTAAATAATGATCAAATTTTTAATTTTTAAACAGCATTTATGAATTATGACTTAAAAGAAAGAACTGCTAAATTTCCTGTTTGATTTAATTGGAATGATTAAATCAATGAAAAAAGCGAATTTTAAAAAATTAAAAATTTAAGAATTATTTATAAAATTAAAAATTATAAAATTAAAAATTCTATTTATCCTTCTTTTTCCAACACTTCTCTAATTTTCTTCACAACTTCCGATGGCGTAAAATGTGCTTTTATTATATAGCTACTGGCCCCAAGTTCAAAACCTCTTTCAATATTTTCTTTTTGACTTAAATTTGTTAGAAAAACCACTGGAACTTCATTTAGTTTCAGATTCTTCTTTATTTCTTTCAAGACACTAAACCCATCTACCTTAGGCATAACAATATCCAAAAGAATAATATCTGGAACATTCTTTTCTAAAAATTTCAATCCTTTAACACCGTTATTAGCTATAATGGTCTCAAAATTTTCAGATTCAAATTTGATCTTATACATATCAGATATATAAGAATCATCTTCAATTATTAAGACTTTTATTTTTTTATCTTGATTCATAATTATTCATATTAACATATTAGCATATTAATATTTAAACAAACTGATACAAAAATTTACAGATGTTAAAATGTTAAAATGTTAAAATGTTAAAATGTTTCTAGTCTTCTGTAACTCTTAACACTTCTTCTATTGTAGTAAGTCCTAAAAGAGCTTTCATTATACCATCTTGTTTAATTGTTGTCATTCCTTGTTTTTTCGCTTCTTTAGCTATATCACTTTCCGTAATTTTTGAAGACATTTTATTTTCTATTTCAGAAGTCATAGATAAAATTTCATAAAGACCTATTCTTCCAGAATTTCCTGATTTTTTACATTCAGAACATCCTTTCCCATGAAAAAGTTTGATTCCATCTTCTAAATTCAAACCCTCCTTTTGACTATCTGGAATTTTATCAAGTTCTTTTTTAATAATCTCTTTCACACTAATAGACGGCTCTATCTCTTCTTTACAATGTTCACATATTTTCTTAACAAGCCTTTGTCCGATAGCAACATTTAAAGCAGAAGAAACAAGAAACGGTTCTATTCCCATATCAATAAGTCTCGGAATTACCCCAACAGCATTATTGGTATGGAGTGTAGATAAAACCAAATGACCAGTTAAGGCCGCATGCGTTGCTAATTCTGCAGTTTCCTTATCTCTAATTTCACCAACCATAATAATATCGGGATCTTGACGTAAAATAGACCTTAGTCCAGAAGAAAATGAATATCCTATTTCTGACTTAATCTGACTTTGATTTATACCTGTCATAAAATACTCTACAGGATCTTCTAGCGTAACTATATTTACTCCTTCTTCATTCAATATTTTAAGCATAGCATATAGCGTAGTTGATTTTCCAGATCCAGTCGGACCAGTAACAAGCACAATCCCGTATGGCCTACTTATATTTTCGTTAATAACTTTAATCCCTCTTTTCCGAACACCTAAACTTTCTAAAGTACCAATATCTAAAGATGTGTCCAATATTCTCATTACAATTTTTTCGCCATTTACAGTTGGAAAAGTAGAAACACGCAAATCAACATTTTTTTCAGTATCACCACTAGAAGAAAGATTAAATCTAAATCTTCCATCCTGTGGTTTTCTTGTTTCGTCTATCTTTAAATTAGCAAGAATCTTTATCCTTGAAACAACCGCAGCTTTAATCATCTTTGGAAGTACTAATGAATTATGCAAAACACCGTCTAGTCTGTATCGAACTCTAAGATCATTTTCACTAGGTTCAATATGAATATCGCTAGCTCTCCCTTCTACAGCATGAGAAATTATTATATCAACAATTTTAGTAACTGGAGCCTCTTCTAGAATTCTTTCTTTTCTTTTTTCTTTTCCCTTTCCTTTCGATTCTTCTTTTTCTACAAATTTCTGATCAACATTCTTTAACACATTTTTAAGCTCTTCTCCAAATTTCCTATACTGCTTAATAACAACATTAAAACTAGCTATAGAGGTAATATGTATCTTCGTATTTAAATTCTGTTTTATAGAAATAAATTTCAGAGCATCTAAGGCATCAGTATTTGTGGGATCAACCATCGCAATTTTAATATCACCACCAACTTTTTCAAACGGTACAAACTTATAAAATAACGCCGCTCTTTCTGGAAGTTCTCTTAACACATCGCTATCAACCACCACTTTTTTTAAATCAATATAAGGAATATTTAATAGATTCGCTTTTATTTTAACTATATCTTCCGCGTCAACTACTTTTTCTCCAACTAACACATCAAAAATATCTAGATTTTTTTTACTAGTCTCCTCAAAAATTTTATCTAGTTGTTTTTTATCTGCTATCTTGCTAGAAACCAAATAATCATAGATTTTTTTAAGATATTCTTGATTCATCCTGCATTATTTTAATATATTAGCATTTTAGCATATTAACATAACTTATATTAAAGTTTTTACCAAATAGTTTAATAAATTACAATATCATCAATCCATCCCGATGTCATTGTGTTTTATATTTTCAAAAAACGAACAAAAAATCTTGTTAGTATGATAAAATGTTAAAATGTTTTATTTCTCAAACCCTCTTGAAGCAAGACCAATAGCTACCGAAAAAAATGGCGATTTTTTATTTAAAGTTTTTTTCAAAGAATTATTACATGTGATTTTCTTCCATGGATTTCCAACTTCTACAGGAATACTAAGCTTTTTTGAAAAATGCTCAACAAGACCTGGAAGACTAGCAGTTCCCCCTGTCATAATGACTTTTTTAACATTTTTTTTATTAGCGCGAGAGTATGATTCATTTATTTTTTTAACCTCAGAAATAATAATATTGATTATTGGTAACATAATTTCAGAAACCTTTTTTTCAGATTCTTTGTTCTTACCAAAACCAATATCTATCTTTAAATTTTCCGCCCTGTTGAAATCAATATTAAACCCATGACTAATAACTTTAGTAATTTCTTCTCCACCAGCTCCTAAAATAGCATGACTCCCTATAACAAAACCATTTTCAACAATGATAACACTCGTAGTTCTGTTGCCAACATCAACAACTACAAAAGTCCCTTCTTTATCCACCAAAGATCTAGCAAGAGAAAAAGATTCGGTTTCTAGGGCAATTAATTTCAAATTCAAAGTCTTTGCGATATTCATATATTTATTAGCTGTCTCCTTCGGAATTGCTACTAATAGTACTTTGATCCTCTTTATTTGTTTTACCTTATTAGCAATTTTTTTGTCGTCAAACACTTCTTTGCCAATAACACTCCAATCAAAAACAACTTCATCTATTGGTATAGGAATATATTGTCTAGCTTCAAAATTAACTGCTTTACTAATTTCTCCATTTGAGATATCAGGTAAAACCATAATAGATGAGAAAGCAGAAGATATCGGTACTGACATTGCTACTTTTTTCGATACCACTCCTGATTTCTTTATAATACTCTCGAGATCTTTTACTATTTTGCTATCAGACATCTTTATATTACTTAAATTACCTCCACTTCCTAAAATCTCTAAATAATCTTTAGTCTCTATTGAGGCATAGTTTTCTAATATTACATTTTTATCTCGCATTCCTAGTTGGACAATTCTTATACCAGTCGTACCTATATCAATCCCTAAAAAACTAGAGGACGATTTTTTTAAAAAATTAAACATCGTATAAAAGTTATAATTTAGGATAAAAAAATTAAATTATTCTAATCCTCACACACATAAACTCACAAACACGAAGTAAAACAAATAAATAGTTATCCTCTCTTTAATTATATTTTGTTCTCAGAAAAAGTAACGAATCACAAAAAAATTAGGGTATCACTTTTCTCTAATAACAAATTATTCACCTTTTACCTCAACCTTCATAGAAGAATTTTTTTCTATCTTAGGAAGTTTAACAGTAAGAATTCCATTTTTAATTGTTGCTTCAACTCCTTCTGTTTTAATATCATTCGGCAAAATAATTGAACGAGAAAAATTTCCCCAAAAACATTCTTGATAATAATAATCATCAGGTACCACATTATTAGAATTGCTCCTTTTTCCTTTTATAGTCACCATATCGTTTGTAACAGAAATATCCAAATCTTCAGGCCTAACACCGCCAATAATTGATTTAATAACAATAAGATCTTCTGTTTTATAGACATCCACTGTTAGCTGTCCTTCTTCATCAGAATTACTTTCTCTGTCAGTAACCCACTCCTCATTATCCTTCTCTTTTTCAAAATTATTTTTACCAAGATCATCTCGAAAATCACCTCTACTGCTATCTTCTTCCATGGTGTCTTCAAAGTTTATTTTATTTTCGTCTTTACTTGTCATTTCTACTTTCTCATCTTTGTCAAAATCAGCAACTTTACTTAAAAATGATTTTTTTTGTTTTGTCATGAAATTAAATTGTTAAATTGTTAAATTGCTAGATTGCTACCGTAAACTATTATACTATGCATAACAATTTAACAATAGAACAATTTAGCAATGTAATACTATTATACCATTTTTAAAAATTACAACAAGGATTTGTGCTAGTCCACCTCATATTGGAAACTAGGTTGTTATTTATTAAATAATCCACAGGAGAAGTTAAATTTAAGCTCCAGTGATATCTTTTGGTATTATACCATAGAATCCATTCTATCATCTTTTCA
>JAYEKL010000004.1:0-28715 GCA_034660995.1 Patescibacteria group bacterium
TATCTTACCGCCGCGGGAGACGAAGAGAAAGCCAGAAAAGCAAAGAAAATCATCACTTACAGCTTAATAGGGGTAGCTATTACCGGACTAGCTTACGGAATTATAAAGGTGATTATAGAAGTGATATTGAAGTAAAATTGAACATTGTTATTCCAGTTATATATAATCTTAAACCAAATTCAATCTTTTTACCAGCTATTTTTGACTATTTTTGACTATTAACCGTAGCTATGAAAAACGCGCTAAATAAAAAACTAATATTTATTACAGTTTATTTATTCCTTAGCTCTAAATTTAAAGTTGAAAATGGTGTTATAAAATGGAGAACGCTTGGGTAGTGGTGAGAAAAATTACGGGAGCCAATTATTTTTTTCAATTCCTTATAAGTTTTATTTTTTAGATGTTTTAAAATGCCAAATAATAACAAGCCAATATTCATCATCGCTAACTGGAAAATGAATCCGGTTAGTTTTAGCGAGGTGGATAATCTAATTAAGACAATCAAAAAAGGAATTAAAGAGTCAAAAAATGTTAAAGTAATAATTTGTCCTCCAGCTGTTTATATTTCTAAAATTAAGACTAATACAAGTTTTGATTTAGGAATTCAGGATGTTTCGTGGGAAGATAAAGGGGCGTTTACTGGTGAGATTTCCGCAGTTATGGCTAAGAACTTAAAAATAAAGCATATTATAATAGGACACTCAGAAAGAAGAAAATATTTAAATGAAACAGATGAAATGGTTAATTTAAAGATTAAAGCAGCTTTGAGAAATAATTTGAAGTTGGTTTTGTGTGTTGGTGAAACTTTAAAGGAAAAACAACGAGATGAAGTAAGTGAAGTTATTACAAGACAAATAGAAAAAGCTTTGAAAAATATTTCAAAATTCAAAATTCAAAATTCAAAATTCAAAATCGCTTATGAACCTATTTGGGCGATTGGAACAGGAGAGATTCCTCTCGTTGATGACGTGATGAGCATCAATCTTCTGATTAAAAAAACAATTTCTAATCTTTACGATCGTAAAACAGCGGAGAAAATTCCAGTTTTATACGGTGGAAGTGTCAACAGCAAAAACGCTTTTGATTTTGTCGATAAAACGGGAATGGATGGATTGCTAATCGGCGGTGCGTCGTTGAATGCGAGCGAGTTTGTGAGAATTGTGAATTTGTTTGGGTAATAAAAATTTATGATAAAAAAAGAAAATCTCAAAAATTTTAAAATTAAAAAAACGATTGCTATTATTCCTATTGTATTATAGATTTGGATGTTGATTATACGATGATTCTATAATTTCTATTGGGAAAAAGTTATAAAATTTAAAAACAAAAGGAACTATTTACAAAATAGTTCCAGTTACGGTAAAATAAAAATTATAGTTGATAGGATTGTTTGGTGGAGTTTGACAAAAGGCTCCAGTCAGGAGACTTGAGCCAACGAATTTTCGCAACAAATAATGACAACTTTTACTTTATAAACTTTTTAATTTTTAACTAAAATTCTATGTCCTTAATCAAGGAAATAATTAAAGAAGCGCAGGAGGGAAACTATGCTTTTGGAACTTTTGATACTTCTAATCTAGAAGTTGCGCAGGGAATTGCAAAAGCAGCTGAAGTTAAGAAGATGCCAGCGATGATTGGTGTTACAGAATCAGCAATAGCTTATGCCGGGTTTTTACCGTTGATTAATTTAGTAAACGGAATTATAGCAGAGTCAAAAGCGGATTTAGTTCTTCATCTTGATCATGGAAAAGACTTAAATTTTGTTAAGAAATGTATAGATGTTGGATTTGAATCTGTAATGATAGATGCTTCTAAATATGAGTTGGAAAAAAATATAGAGATCACAAAGAGTATTGTTGATTATGCGCATAAAAAAGGAGTTGTCGTTCAAGCAGAACTTGGAAAGATTCCAAGAATGAAATCTAGTGTAGAAGAAGGAACAGCACTTAAGCAAATGAAAAAAACTGATCCAGATGAGATTGAAGAATTTGTTGAAAAAACAGGTGTTGATACTTTAGCGGTGATTGTTGGGAATATTCATGGTATGTATAAGCCAGAAGGAAATCCTCATTTAGATTTTGATTTAATTGCTGAATTAAAAAAAAGAGTCCAAGTCCCATTTGTTCTTCATGGTGGGTCAGGAACTCCTTCAGAAGATATAAAAAAGGCTATTTCAGAATATGGTATAATTAATGTAAATATTGATACAGAATTAAGAGTTGCTTTTATTACTGCAGTAAGTGATTTTTGTGTTAGCGGACAAATGGTGGCTGATCCAAGAAAAATATTGACTATTGCTCGTGACGCGGTGCAAAAAAAAGCAGAAGAAAAAATAGAGTTATTTAGATGTGGAAAGTAATTATAAAACTATTCTAAATTTGTTATGAACATATTAGATAAAATTAAAAAAGCAAATCTTATTGGTAGGGGTGGTGGGTGTTTTCCTACTGCGTTGAAATGGGAGATGGTCAAAAAAGCCAAAGGAGATGAAAAATATGTTATTTGTAATGCCTCTGAAGGAGAATCTGGCGTTAGGAAAGATGGTTATCTTTTGGAAAATCTTGGAGAAAAAGTGATAAATGGAATAACTCTCGCGATTGATTTTTTGTCTGTTAAAAATAAATGCGATGTAAAAGGATATATTTTTATCAATCATAAGTATTATAAAGAATTCGGTGAGAAATTAAATAAAATTATGGCTAGTAATAAAAAATATAAGATAGAATTTTTTGTTAAGCCAGATGGTTCTGGGTATATTGGCGGAGAAGAAACATCACTTTTAAATGCTATGGAGGGAAGAAGAGTTGAACCAAGAATACATCCACCGTTTCCAACAATTAGTGGTTTATGGAATTCACCTACCTTAATAAACAATGTGGAAACATTCTATAATGTTAGTTTAGTTCAACATCATGAATTTAAAAAGAATAGATTCTATACTATTAGCGGGGATTGTTTGAATAGCGGTGTCTATGAATTGGCTGATAATTTAACGATAGAAAAAATACTACAAGTAACTGAAAATTATCCAGAATTTGATTTTTTTATTCAAGTTGGTGGAGATGCGAGCGGAGAGGTTTTAAACAGTAAGCAATTAAATAAACCTGCTTGTGGGGCTGGGTCAATTACAATTTATGATGCTAAAAAATATAAGCCAGAAGAGATGTTTAAAAAATGGATTAGCTTTTTTGTTAATGAATCTTGTGGACAGTGCGCGCCATGTCGAGAAGGCGTTTATCGTTTAAATGAGATGATGAATTCTGATGATTTAGATTGGAAATTAACCGAAGAATTGCTTAATAATTTGGATGAAGCGTCTTTCTGCGGATTAGGGAGTGTTGTGTCAATACCGATTAGGTCGTATCAAAAGAATGTGATGGGGTTGTAAAACATTTGTCATTCCTGCGGAGGCAGGAATCCAGATGCAGTGTCATCAGACATTATCCTAAAACAAAAGTTTCATTTTAAACTCATGATTATAATCAGTGCATTTATCATTTCCCAAATTTTGTCTATAATTTATTTCATCAGACTTTCAAATTTGTCATTCCTGCGGAGGCAGGAATCCAGACTTGGTTTTATATAATGGTATTATATTTTCACCTATGGGAGTTATTGCAGAAGGTTCATTTTTATTGAGTAATTTTATTGGATATTATAGGCATTATTTAAAGAAACAAAAAACAGAGATTATCAAAAATTGTTGATAATTTAAAATTATAAGATTTTGCATCTGGATTCCCGCCTCCGCGGGAATGACAGGGTTTGTTCTGTGAAACGAATTATGGACAAAACCTAATACATATTAACTTGCTTTGATAACTCCGCTTTTATAAATTCAAAGAATTATACGAAAAGTATTATTTATTGAGATAAACTGGATTCCCGTCTTTACGGGAATGACAAAAATAATGGAATTATTAAAACAGGTTAGCATAACAAAGATTCTGAATCTGCCAGCCGGCGGATCAGAATGACATGATTAAAAACAACAAATGAAAAAAGCGAAAATCAAAATCAATAATAAAGAGATAATTTGCGCTTCAAGCAAAACTATTATGGAAGTGGCAAAAGAAAATGGAATAGAGATTCCAGGGCTTTGTAATCATCCTGATTTTTCGCCGAAAGCGAATTGTCGAATTTGTGTGGTAGAAATTAAAGGAATAAAAAAATTAATGACATCTTGTTCAACTAAAGTTCAAGACGGAATGGAAGTTAAAACAAACACAGAACGAGTAAAAAGAGTTCGCAATTTAAATATTGAATTAATCTTTGCTGAGCATATTGAGAAATGTCCAGATTGTATTTGGAATGTAAATTGCAAGTTGCTGAGTTTAGCCAATAAGTATGATATTAAAATTAAGAGATTTACTGACAGAAAGGATAAGAGAAAAATTTATAAATTTGCTAATGCTGTAGAAATTGACGGAACACAATGTATTGATTGCCGTAATTGTATTGATGCCTGTTCAATTTTGCAGAATATAAATTATCTTAAACTTAAGGGCAAAGGCGCTGAACAAGAAGTTGTTCCGAATAAAAAAATCGGAGATAAAAAAATTGATTGTATCTATTGTGGACAATGCACAGTACATTGTCCTGTTGGAGCGGCGCAAGAACAGAGTCATTGGGAAAAAGTGGAAAAATTTTTATACGATAAAAGTAAAATTGTTATCGCGCAATTCGCGCCAGCTATTAGAGTAAGTATTGGTGAAGAATTTGGTTTGCCTTATGGAAAAATCGCCACTGGTCAAGTTGTTGCCGGATTAAAAAAACTTGGCTTTGACCATGTTTTTGATGTTAATTTTGGCGCTGATATAACGACAATCATTGAAGCAAGAGAGTTATTGGAACGATTAGAGAAAAATAAAAATAATAACAAAACAGACAAAAAGAAACTGGAAACTGGAAACTGGAAATTAAATAGTTTAAATAAAAAAACAGTTCCAAGTTCCAAGTTCCAAGTTCCAAGTCTTCCAATGATTACCTCTTGCTGTCCGGCTTGGGTTAAATATGTAGAATTTTATCATCCTGAATTAATTCCAAATTTAACAACTTCAAGATCACCGCATATTCATCTTGGTGGAATTATAAAAACATATTGGGCAGAAAGAAAGAAGGTTAAACCAGAAAATATTGTAGTTGTTTCTGTTATGCCTTGTACAGCTAAAAAATTTGAATCAACAAGAGAAGAGCTAAAGGTAAAAAATGCATCTCCAGTTGATTATGTCTTAACAACAAGAGAATTTGCTTGGATGATGAAAAGAAGATGTGTTGACTTTGCAAAAATTAAAGGAGTAGGGGCAGACTGTCCATTAGGAGAGCATAGTGGCGCGGCGGCGATTTATGGTGGAAGCGGAGGAGTGATGGAATCAGCTTTACGTAGCGCGCGATTTTTTGCTTGCGCGGGAGATAAGAAAAAAGAAAGCGAAATTTGCAAGTTAGATCTTGATTTTAAGGCTGTTCGTGGTCTTGAAAATATTAAAGAGACAATGGTAGTGGTTGCGGGCGCTAAATTACGAATTGCAGTTGTTAATGGTATTGGTAATATTGAGCAAGTAATAGAGAATTTAAATAACTATGATTATATTGAAGTAATGGCGTGTCCTGGAGGATGCATCGGCGGTGGCGGTCAACCAATTCCGACAACAGATGAAATTAGAAAAAAGAGAATAGAAGCGTTATATCAGATTGATAAGAATAAAAAAAATAGAGAAGCGCATCGGAATGAAGGCGTTTTGGAGGTTCTGGAGTGGTTAGAAGGGCAGGGGAAATTGGAGCATAGTGTTTTGCATACGGAGTATGGGGATAAATTTTAAATTTTAAATTTCTAATTTTAAATCAATTTCTAACTGCGGATAAAATTAATTATTTATTTGGAGCAATAATTGTTTCCTTTACCGCTGTTATTGTAGGATTGGTGTTTCTGTTGCCAAATATTAAGACGACAAATCTTTTTTCAAATCCAAAGGGGATATTATTTATGGTTTTAGCCGGAGTGTGCGCATTAGCGATTGATTATTTTGCCTTGAAAGCTTATGGCTCTGGTCTTGCAATTTCTGTTGCCGGACCAATAATTATTGGCGGAAGTATTGCAGTCGCTGTTTTAATCGGATTCTTTTTGGGTGAATCAATAACGGCGGTAAAAATAATAGGATTATTGTTTGTTATTGTTGGTTCCGGAATTTTAGCTATTGTTAGTAAATAAAATTACATTTAATCTATAAATATATGAACAATAAAAAACATCTTGCCACCATCACTATTTTAGTCAAAGACAGGCAGACGAGTTCTGAGAATGTTAATAAAATGCTTACGGAAAATAGCCATTTGATTATGTCGCGAATGGGTGTCAATGTTCAAAGAAGCTGCGTGGAAAATTGCACAGGTATAATTGCAGTGGCGGTTGAAGGAACGGCAAAAGAAATTAATGATTTAACTAAAAAATTGGACAAACTTTATGGAATTGTGGCGAAGGCGAGTGTGATGACGGAGTAATTTTTTGCATATTGACTTGTTTTGTCATTCCTGCGGAGGCAGGAATCCAGTTTATCTCAATGAATAATAATTATCGTAATAATTTTATTAAGTGAGACTAACTGGATCCCAAATATTTTTTCTTTTGCTTCGCTCCAGAAAAAATTTTGGGATGACAATAATAAAGTTATTTTATTATTAATTTTAAAATCATGCAATATCTAAAAGAAAAAACATTTGAGCGAATTAATATTAATTATATCGCGCAATTTATGGCATTAGCTAGCGTGGTGGTATTTCTGCCATATTTAGTTCCTTCTCAGTGGATAGTTGGTCCGATCGTTAATGCAGTTTTAATTTTAACTTTACTTAAATTCGGATTTCGTAATGCAACTGCTATTGCGATAGTTCCGAGTATAGTGGCTTTGTCTAGTGGATTATTGCCAGTAATTTTAGCGCCGATTGTTCCTTTTATTATGGCTAGTAATATAATTTTGATTTTGTGCGTGGATTGGTGCTATAATAATTTTAAAGATAAAACAAAGGGGTACTGGACAGGCGTATTTGTCGGAGCAACTTTGAAATTTCTATTTTTGTTTTTCAGCGTCAACATAATCAGCGGACTTTTAATTAAACAAGAACTGGCTATAAAAGTAGCTCAAATGATGAGTTGGCCACAGTTTTACACAGCGGTGATTGGCGGAGTAATTGCTTGGGGAGTTTTAGAGAGATTTAAAAAAGAAAATTAGACTGTGTTATAAAAGAAAAGTGAATTTTAGTCTATATGAAAATAGATATGATATGTTTTCTAGAATGCGTTTTAAGTCAATTAGATTAAATTTGTGAAATTAAATTTATCATTTTTATCATTATGTCAAAATCAATTTTAGCAGTTTCTTTGATTTTTATATTTAGCGTTTTGTTTGGGTTGCTAATATATTTAAACAAAGACAAAAAACCAATGGATGTACCGCCAAAAATAGAAAAAAATATTGATTATAAAAAAGTATTGCGTGACGCGCCTCAAGGCGAAAAATTTTTATATAATGGCGGGCTGTTTATAAAAGCAGAGACTGTTGAAACAATTGAACCTTTTGGTGAACAAAAACAAATAAAAGATTTTGTGGCTTGGGAAGATGAAGAGAGTGGATATATTTATACAATTAATGAAACAAATTCGGAATTATATGACAAATGGGTCAAAAAAAACTTGTCACCATCTGTTTTTTCGGAAGAGGAGATTATAAAGTCTATAAGGAATAGCACTGAAGCCTATTTTTCTGATGCGGAATCCATAGAACAGGAACAAGAATTTTATTTTGACTGTAAAATGAAAGCATATAGTAAAAGAGAAATTAGTCATGAGACCGCAGAATCAATTACGGAAATAATCTTTTCGGGAATAATTTATTGTCCAGATGACATTTCCTCTCTGTCTTTGAAAAATTTCACTTCAAGATTGTCTAAAGTCAGGACTACTGGAGCAAGTGAAGAATTAACAACTATTTTTTCAGAAGAAGTTTTTCATAGGAAGCTTATAAAAGATGATCTTGAAATAGAAGAATATATGTTTAAATACGGCAATTATTTTATAAATACGTATTATCTTAAGAAAGGAAAAACTAAAAAATATTTAATTTTAGATAAGCTTTATCCAATCGCTGAAGAGTTGGTTTGGAATCTGAGTAAAGAGAGTATCTTTTTTGTGGATTGGGAATATCCAGCTGGAGGAAAAGTCGTTTTGGCAGATTTTAATTCTAATAATAGCGAGAACGATATAGTGATAGCTTCTAAAGATAAAATTTACGCATTTAATGCTAATAAAGATTTGCTTTGGACATTTGATGGAATCAAAGAAAGCGCTATTTTTATTTCTAATAACATTGATCTAAATTCTGACGGATTTTCAAATGAAATAGTTATACAAACTGAAAATAGAACTTACGCGTTAAATAAAAACGGAAGATTATTGTGGGAATTTTATGTTGGAAATTATATAGATAATTCTCCTCCGATCCCAATTGATTTGGATGATACTGGTTATATGGATGATCTGGTATTTAGTAAGTGGAAGTCGGTATATATTTTAAACTCTGAAGGAAGATTGGAATGGGATTTTTCGGACAATAAAGGAAATATTGGCAGTATTTTAACGGCTGATTTAGATGGTGATGGAAAAATGAATGATTTGATTGTTGGTCAAAACCAGTACAATCAATATGAAAAGAATCAAAGTTTTCCGTCGACAATATATGCTTTTAATTCTGATGGTACTGTTCGCTGGAAAAACGAACTCAATGAATTTTCTCAAAACTATATTTTTGATATTATAGGGATAGATATAAATCATGATAATTGCAAGAATGAAATAATGGTTGGTGGTAATGGTGGTATCTGGACATTTGATTCTGAAGGAAATTTATTATGGAATCATGGATTGATTAGGCGAATTAAACATCTTACAGCAATTGATTTGAATAAAGACGGGTATCAAGATGAAGTAATTGTTGGAGTGGCGGGAAATACTTATGCTATGAATAATAAAGGATCTTTGATTTGGCAATCATCAACATGGAGCAATCTAATTTATAACGGAATATCTTTGATTGATTTGGATTATGATGGTTGCGCTAATGAAGTAATTATGGGCGCTGAAAAGATCTACGCTATGAATTCCAAAGGAGAGAAATTATGGACATACGAAGAAGCTAGAAGAGCTGAATCGTCTATGATTGTGGATTTGGATGGAGATGGCTTAAAAGATGAAATAATATCTTTTGGTGATAGAGTTTATGTTTTAGATTCATTTGGAAATCTTATTTTTACTTTTGGAAAAGGCAATGTTATTGTTGCGGACTTAGATTCGGATGGAGTCAGTAATGATATAATAGTAAGTTTCCCAAGCAATACCTATGTCTATAAATTTGATGAGTGATCTGTTCTAAATAAAAAGCTATAATCTATAACGAACTAGTCGCAACTTTATATAAGTGCTGGTGATTTTTACCGATTATTCCCCTCTTGAGAGGGGTAAGGGGTGTGTAACAAGCTTTTAATACACCTCCAGTCTCTTCTCAAGATGGGCTATATAGCAGTGATTAATGGAGTAATTAATTGGGGAGTTTAAAAGAAGACAAAATAAAAATTTATGGATACACATAAAAGGACGATAATTAAAACAATTACTTGGAGGATAATTGCAACTTTGACTACAGTGATTACGATTTATATTTGGACTGGCGATATGTCTGTCGCTTTTGGCGCTGGTTTAGTTGCGAATGCTTTTAAAACTATATTTTATTATATTCATGAAAGAGTATGGAATAAAAGTAATTTTGGGAGGGAGATAAAACAATAATTAATAAATTTAGGGTATAGAAGAACACTTTTGTCATCTCGACTGGAGCGGTAGCGAAATGGAGAGATCTGTAGACTAACTAAATCTCACCGAAACCTTTCTTATTTCTGGCATAGTATAGTTTACAGATTTCCCACCACTATCCCGTTCCAAATTTTACAAAAAAACATAGCGAGATTAAATTATTCCAAGCAATTAGGATAGTTGATATTGATTAGATAGTCTTGTAAAATTTGGAACGGGACTCATCGGGATTTGAAATGACAATTATAAAAAAGTGCTTTTTTACAGTCTAAAATTATAATTACTGAACTTGTTTTTTAAATAATTTTAATAGGCGTAGTTGCTTTAAATGAAATAAAAGATAGAAAAACTTGAAAAAGACTGGAAATTTTGCAAGTCTTTGTTAGACGATACTAGGGAAGTACTTACAAAAGAACAAAATAAAAAACTTTATCAAAAAATAATCAAAAATTAATTTTTAACAAAAAATCTATGACAAAAATTGTAATTAATGGGTTTGGTCGGATTGGGAGACCAGCGTTAAAAGTCGCTTTGGAAAACCCTAATTTGGAAGTCGTTGCTATCAATGATTTAACTGATACGAAAACTTTGGCGCATCTTTTGAAGTATGATTCCAACTATGGGATTTATAAAAAAGATATTGCTTATAATGACGAGCATATTATTATAGACGAAAAGCAAATAAAAGTATTCGCGCAGAAAGATCCAGAACTTTTGCCGTGGAAGGATTTAGGAGTGGATGTTGTTTTGGAATGCACTGGTTTTTTTAGAAATAAAGAAGGAGCAGAAAAACATTTAAAAGCGGGAGCGAAAAAAGTAATTATTTCTGCGCCGCCAAAAGGCGAAGGGATTAATACTTTTGTTTTAGGAGTGAACGAAGAAAAATATGATCCAAAAAAAGACGATCTGGTTTCCAACGCTTCCTGCACAACAAATTGTTTGGCACCAGTAGTAAAAGTTTTAAATGACAATTTGGGGATTGAAAGAGGAGTAATGACTACAATTCACAGTTATACGAATGATCAGAAAATCTTGGATTTACCGCATAAAGATTTGCGGAGAGGACGCGCGGCGGCGATGTCAATTATTCCAACGACAACAGGAGCCGCAAAGGCTGTTATTCAAACTATTCCAGAATTAGAAGGAAGATTAGATGGAATGGCAATGCGTGTGCCGACCCCAGTTGTTTCCATTGTTGACTTTGTGGCGACTTTGAAAGAACCAACTAGTATTGAATATGTAAATAATTTGTTCAAAGAAGCATCAGAAAATAGTCTTAAAAATATTCTGGCAGTTTCGGAAGAAGAATTAGTTTCAATGGATTTTAAAATGAACAGAAATTCTTCAATTGTTGATTTGCCATTAACAATGGTCAATGAAAATTTGGTTAAGATTTGTTCTTGGTATGACAATGAATATGGATATACTTATCGGTTAGTGGAAATGGCAGAGTTTATGGGAAAAAAGATTTAATAAAAAATTCGACACAGAAAAACACTGACTGAAGGCACAGACGAACACAGATAAAAATTTAGAAAAGCAACGTTTGTTTGTGTACTATTAAACAATAACTAACAAAAAAATATGAAAAATACAATTGAGAATCTTGCCAAAGCGTTTGCTGGTGAGAGTCAGGCGAGGAACAGGTATGCAATTTATTCTAAAATTGCCAAAAAAGAAGGACTTGAACAAATCGCGGAAATTTTTCTGCTGACGGCGGAGAATGAGAGAGAGCATGCCAAATGGCTGTTTCGTTTAATCAATGAATTGAAAAAGAAGAGTGGTGAAAATTTAGATGAAATAAAAATTGAAGCAGGCGTGCCAACGACCTTGGGTGATACTGTTGAAAATCTTAAAGCGGCGATTGCCGGGGAAAATTTTGAGCAGACAGAAATGTATCCGGAATTCGCGGATGTGGCGAAAAAAGAAGGCTTAACGGAAATTGCAGAAAGATTGAGAGCGATTGCGATTGCAGAAAGACATCATGAAGAAAGATTTAGGAAATTGCTGGCAGAAGTTGAGGGAGATTCAGTTTTTAAAAAAGAAAAGAAAGTTTATTGGATTTGTCGGAAATGCGGTTATCTTCACGAGGGAGAAGAGGCGCCAGAAAAATGTCCGTCTTGCGATCATCCGCAGAGCTATTTTGAGATTGGGTGTGAGGAGTATTAATTTTAATCTCTTCCGGGTATAATTCCCCGCCCCCTTGGGGCGTATCTTTATAATTCTAACAAAGATACCCCGTCTGCTTGCGGCGGGGAGTTTCATTTTAATACAGATATGACCAACACAGATAAAAAGATAAAAATCAAAAGAAGAATTTTTTTAAATGATTTAAAATAATTAGTGTTTATCTGTGTCTTTAGTCAGTGTTTATTGGTGTGTTATTAAATAATAAACCAACAATATGAAATTTTCTATTAACAAAAAATTTAGAAGTTTTAAACCATTCTTTTTAATAGTGGTAGTTTTCGTATTCTGTTTTAATATCCAAACTTCCTTTGCTAAAGAATATTATTACAAAAATTTTGAAGTGGATATCAAAATAAATGAAGATTCTACATTTGATGTGACGGAAAAACAGACTTATTATTTAGACGGAAGTTTTGGATTTTTTAATCGCGATATTTCACATAAAAATATAGACGCCATAACTAATGTTGAAGTTTTTGACGGAGAGACTAAAAAAATTTCCAAAAGTGAACTGGAGATTAAGTCAAAAATTGGCGAAACGCATATTCAATGGAATTTTCCTCGCCGTATTTTTTTGGGAGAGGAGAAAAGCTGGACTGTGAAATATAAAGTTCACGGCGTAATAAGTTTTTTGAAGAATTATTATGAGATTTATTGGAACGCGATTCCGTCTGCTAGAGATGTCGCGATTAAGGATGTCAAAGTGACGGTAAGCCTGCCGAGTAACGAAAAATTTAAAAGTGATTTAATTAAGCTTTATGCAGAGGATATCCCAAAACCCATATTAGATTGTTTGCAGTGCGGAGATGAGGCAATGCCTATAGATAGTGGTAGGAACGAGGCAGTGCCTCGTTCCTATGGTGTAGAATCCAATTCAATATCTATTGGCGGATATTATTTTAACCAAAGTAATACTCAGGCGGTTTTTTGGGGAAGGAATTTAAGACCAAACACCAATTTTACTATCGCCGTTGGTTTTCCAAAAGGAATTGTTTCTCAGTCGGCATATTACAAAGATTTTTTGATGATTTATTACGGCTATATTTTGTCCGTCATAATTTTTCTTTCTTGTATAATCATCGGATTTATTTACTGGTATAAAACAGAAAGATCAAGAGAAGGGAAAAGAGCGATTGTCCCGCAATACGAACCGCCACAGAATTTGCGTCCTGCAATGGCGGAAGTGATTGTGAAAGAAAAATTGACTAATAAAGGTTTAGCGGCGACAATTATTGATTTGGCGGTGAGGGGGTATGTGAGGATTGAAAAGGATGAAAAATCAAAACTGAAAATTGCAATAGATTGTCTTGTAAAGATACTTCCAATAATAATGTTTATTATTGTATTTGCGAGTGTATTTATTATAATCAAATCACCTCTTTATAATTCTGAAAATATACCTTTTTTTCAATATATAATATTTATTCTATTTCCAGCTATAATGTTCGTGGGAATATTTTCTACACTATTTAAAAATAAAAAACCATCCGATTATACAATTACTAAAACAAAATCTTATAATAATGATTCAAATCTTGAAGATTACGAAAAAAAATATTTGAACGCGCTTTTTAGTTCAAAAGATTATTTTTCTACAAGAGAAATGAAAAGAAATCAAATGAAAGCTAGAGTGTTGTATAAGAAAATTAAAAAAGTAAAAGATAAAATTTATGAAGAAACGGAATTAGATACAAGAGCGTTTGAAAGAGGTTTAACAATAGAAAAAAGAAAAAAAATAATCTGGACTATTTTAGCTTTCATCATTTTCTTCTCTTTCCAATTTTTTTTCGCAAGTGTTGGAATCAGCCAACTTTTTATTTTAGTGCTAACCATAATTGTAAGTGTCGTTGGTCTTTACGCTTTTATCAAGTATGAAGCGCGGCTTTCTGATCAGGGAATAAAATTAAAGGAAGACTGGCTGGGATTTAAAATGTATTTAGAAATCGCGGAAAAATACAGAATGCAAAATTTAAAACCGGAGTTTTTTGAAAAATATCTGCCTTACGCGATGATTTTTGGAGTGGAAAAGAAATGGGCGAAAGCGTTTGAAACTTTGCATATAGCTGAGCCGTCTTGGTATGTTGGCTCGGTCTATACTACAGGTTCTTCTTCAAATTCTGCCAGTTCATTTTCTCCTTCAGCTTTCAGCGCTAGCTTCACCTCATCTTTTACCAGCGCTTTTTCTAGTTCCGGAGCCGGTGGCGCTTCAGGCGGAGGCGGAGGAGCCGGAGGCGGTGGAGGAGGCGGTGGAGGCGGAGCGGGGTAATGCTGTATAATATACTATGTGATGATTTCTATCCAGTTTTAGCTGAGGGTCTGCGAGGTTTTAACCTCGCGAAACTTAACTTAATAACATTTCTTTCTCGTGAGGTTAAAACCTCATAAACCGTGCGCTAAAGCGCCGTAGAATAACTTTGCATTTTTAACTTTCTAATTTCAAAACTATGCCACACATATGTAGAAGTTTGTTAATCCGCTGTATGGATTTTCGATTGAATAAAGAAGTGAAAAAATGGATTGCCGAGTCGGATTTATTTGATGGCGGATTTGATATTATTTCTTTGGCTGGCGCGAGTAAAGATATTGTTGATGGTAATGAAGAAGTAAAGAACAATTTTTTGAAACATGTCGGTGTCTCTGTAGATTTACATCAAGTAAAAAAAATTATTCTTTTCCATCACAGCGACTGCGGGGCTTACGCGCTGGATTATAAATTTGGTTCTCCAGAAGAAGAAAAGAAAAAACAATTAGAAGATATGAAAAAAGCGAAAGAGATTATTTTGGAAAAATATTCGGGAGTGAAAGTGATTTTTGTTTGGGGGGAATTGAAGGACGAAGACGGGGAGAAAATTGAGTTTGAAATTATTTAATAATTCGACACTGATAAACACTGACTAAAGTCACGGACCAACACAGATAAAAATTTAGAAGGAAATCAGTGTTCGTTTGTGACTTTAGTCAGTGTTTATCAGTGTGCTATTAAAAAAATAAAAAAGAGCTGAAATAAATTCAACTCATTATCTTTTACGATGTTTTTCTAGCATGAGAAAATGTTCAGTCATTATTTTTTTAACATTAGCCCAATGTTCATCAGATTCCTCTTCGGAAATTCTGGGTTCTTCTGCCAGGTCGTGTACCTTTGCAGCTTCTACTCTAAGATCTACTATTTTTTCAGCAATCTCAAAGGATATATTGTATAAAGCTACATACAATCTAGCCATACAATCGATCGTTTTCCCCCAGTCTTTCTTATGATGGCTTTTCCACCAGCAAGTTTCTAGTTTAGCTTCTAACTTAGCTAATTTCCTCAAATCAAGATCGTTGGTTTCTTTGCTCATTTTAGAGTATCTCCTATACTAATTACATTCTAGTTTTAATTATATTATAAGTCAATCATTCTTATGAAAACAATAAAATCTGTTCAAAATCTAGAAAACAAAAAAATTATCGTGAGAGTTGATTTTAATGTGCCAGTTGGAGATGATGGGGTTGTTAGTGACGAGGAAGACTGGAGAATTAAAGCGTCTTTGCCAGTGATAAGGTATTTACTTGAAAAAAAGGCAAAGATTATTTTAATGTCTCATTTGGGGAGACCGGAAATAAGCCAAAAGTCTATAAAGTTGAAAGTTCATAAAGTTAGAAGTCAGGAATATAGTTTAAAGCCTGTTGCGAATAGGTTGGAAAAATTGTTGAATAAAGAGGTAAAATTTGTTGATGATTGTGTTGGTGATGAAGCTAAGGGTGCTGTTGGAAAAATGCGAGCGGGAGAGATTATTTTATTAGAAAATTTAAGGTTTTATAAAGAAGAAGAAAATAATAACATAGAGTTCGCTAAGAAATTATCTGAATTAGCTGATATTTATATAAATAATGCTTTCTCTGTTTCTCATAGAGAACACGCTTCCGTTATTGCGATTACAAAATTCCTGCCGTCTTATGCGGGATTGCTTCTAGAAAAAGAAGTCGGCGTTTTATCGGTAGCGATTAATAATCCAGAAGAGCCAGCAACGGTTATTGTTGGCGGGGCGAAAGTTGAAACCAAGTTGCCGATGATAAAATATCTAGTGAACAAATTTGATAATATTTTGGTGGGCGGAGTGGTGGCAAATAAGATGCTGGATAGCGTATTGGCGGAAAAACATATTTCTAACACACCCCATCTGCTTCGCGAATTACCCCTCTCAAGAGGGGAATACTTCCAAGAAATGGATGATCAAAATTTAAAAATAAAACTGCCGATAGATTTTGTTCGGGAGAATAATAAAAGATTAGATATTGGCGTAGAAACTGCAAAATTATATTCAAAAATAATAACTGATTCTAAAACCGTAATTTGGAACGGACCAATGGGATTGTTTGAAGAGGATGATTTTTCTTCAGGGACCAAGGAGATTGCTAAAGCAGTTGCCAGAACTAAAGGATATACTATAATAGGAGGAGGAGATACGATCTCTGCGGTAGATAAGTTTGAAGACATAGAAAAGATAGATTGTGTCTGTACTGGCGGAGGAGCAATGCTGGAATTTTTAGCAGGAAAAAAGCTACCGGGGATAGAAACATTAGAATAATTTTTGTTTTATCAGCAACCTATGATTTTATTAAAATTAAAAAATGATTATGAGAAAAACAATAACAAAAAGAAGAATAACAAAACAAAGGAAAAAACAGAAAAAAGGTTTTACTCAAAATATTTATTTTGAAACAATTTTAATAATACTTCTTATTCCGACTTTAGTGTTTGTTCTAGTTCCTATTTTTAATACAAATGGAATTTACAAAGAGCAGTGTTTAGAGGAAAGTAAAAATGTGAGAATATTGACTGATAAAAATATTTATAATCCAAATGATAAAATTGTTTTGATTGTAAAAAATAATTCAGACGAAATGGTATACTTTGAACCTTGTGAATATCTAAATAATTTTGATAAAAAAGTAAATGGAAGGTGGATAACAGAGAGTGATATTATAGATAATGAGATTTATGATGAATATGATTTTGACAAAAAAGATAGTATTATTAAATGCAAGATAGATTTACCGCAATCAGGCGATGGTATTTATAGGGCTGTTGTTAAAGTGTATCGCGATTGTAAAATGCCAGGCTATAGTATGTGTAAAAGTTCTGAAACTTTTTACTCAAACGAATTTGAAGTAGAAGAACGAATTAAAAATTAAGAATTAAGAATAATGAATAAAATCAAAAAAATTAAAGCGCGGGAAATTCTTGATTCTCGCGGTAATCCAACCGTAGAAGTTGAAGTTGTTTTGGAAAATAAGATTAGAGTTGTTGCCGCTGTTCCTTCTGGCGCTTCAACAGGAGAATTTGAAGCTTTGGAATTGCGCGATAGGGATAAGTCAAGATATAGTGGAAAGGGAGTTTTGAAAGCCTGTGAAAATGTTAATAAGAAAATTGCAAAAGCTTTGATAGGACAGCCAGTTACTGCGCAGAAAAAAATTGATAAAATTATGCTTGATCTTGACGGTACTGAAAACAAATCAAATTTAGGAGCAAATGCAATTTTAGGGGTTTCTCTTGCTTGTGCTAGGGCTGGGGCAAAAGCAAAAAATAAACCTTTATATAAATATATAGGATCAACTTACGGTTTTAAAGTAAAAGATTTTGGCTTGCCGGTTCCGATGTTTAATATAATAAATGGCGGTAAGCATGCCGATAGCGGTCTCTCAATTCAGGAATTTATGATTTTGCCAGTCGGAATTAAGGGATCAGTTGAAAGAATTAGGGCAGGAAGTGAAATTTTTCATACATTAAAAACAATTCTTTCTGCTAAGGGTTATTCAATTGGAGTTGGAGACGAAGGAGGTTTTGCTCCAAAGCTTGATAGTCATACGCAGGCGTTTGAGTTAATTACAAAAGCTATAGAAAAGTCTGGATATAAGGCTGGCAAAGATATTGTTTTTGCAATTGATGCTGCGGCAAATTCATTTTGTGATACCGATAGCAATGGATACATATTAAAGCCTGAAAATATTTCTTTGGACTATAATCGGTTAATTGCGTTGTATCTGGAATGGATCGAAAAATATCCTTTAATTTCAATTGAAGATGGTTTAAATGAAAACGATTGGGATGAATGGAAAGAGATGAGTAAAAAGTTAAAAGTTCATAAAGTTAAAAGTCAGAAATTAATGATTGTGGCAGATGATTTAACTGTGACGAATACAAAAAGATTGCAAAAGGCAGTTAAAGATAGTTGTGCCAATGCGATTATTATTAAATCAAACCAAATTGGAACCCTAACAGAGACGATAGAATGTGTAAAAATAGCGCAAAAAGCTAGCTGGAAAATTATTGTCTCACACAGAAGCGGTGAAACTTGTGATGATTTTATTACTGATTTAGCGGTTGCTGTCAGTGCTGATTTCTTAAAAGCGGGATCACTATCGCGCGGAGAAAGATTGGCAAAATATAATCGGTTGATGGAGATAGAAGATAATTTTTAACCTTACAATTTTTAAAATCAATAATTATGAATATTTTTCAAAAAGGCGATTATAGGCTAATACCTAATTCTTTTAAAACTAAAGGAATTATGGCGTTGGAAGAACTGACAAAATTTCAAAATGAGTTTAAAAGTTATGATACTGATACGACAATTAATGAAATAAGAGATTCTATTATTGGAAGTTATTTGGGTTATGACTTGCTAAATTTAATAAACACGGATTTGATGCTAAAAATAGTAAAACTGGAAAATTTTTAGAAGTGAAACAGTGTAGTATTTTTTCTAAAAGATTGGGTAGTACCTGGAATGATACAAACGAAGAAAAAGCCAAAGCTTTTAGCAATAAAAAATTATTTACAGCGGTAGGGACATGGAAAGGCGCATCTGATTTGCAGTTTATTGTATATGGACAACATAAAGATATGGGAAAATATTTACTGGAAAGAGTTAAGGCCGTTGCTAATACTAGCACTCGCTCAACTCAAAATATTGGAATAGAAAAAATGATTAAAGATTATAATTTTAAAGTTATAGTTTCGCCAGATAAAAATAAAGAATTTGTATATAAGATATTAGTAAATTATAAAAAAAATATTTCAACATATTTAAAATTGACAGATCTTTTAACCATTCAAGATATTTGATATGCTAAATTTATATAATAAAAATTCATACGAATTAGAAGATATAGATAGTAATTCTGTTGATTCCATTATCACTGATCCGCCATATGGTATTTCATATCAAAATAATTATTGGGACAAAGATTTGCCCAAAAAAGAAATATGGGATAATAGTTTCAAAAAATTAAAGCCTGGCGCTTTTGGGTTGATTTTTAGTTCGATTAGATTAATGCATAGGTTGATGGTTAATTTAGAGGATAGTGGTTTTTTAATAAAAGATGTATTATTTTGGTCATATCTTAACGGTATGCCGAAAAGCAGAAATGTTGGATTGTTAATAGATCAAGAATTAAATATTAAAAGCGAAAAGATTGGTGAATATAAATATGTTCAGGGCTACAAAAAGAATGGTGCTGATAGTTACAAAATAAAACAAAAATTTAAATTATCGCCAATTTCAGAATTAGGTAAAAAATATGATGGTTCTGGATTAGGAACTAAGCCAGCCTATGAGCCGATTATCTTAATACAAAAGCCTATTAAAAAAGAATTAAATGTTGCTCAAAATATTATAAGATACGGAACAGGAGCTTTAAACTTTGAAGAAAGTAGAATACCTTACGAAAAAGGAGAAAATAAAGTTGGACACAATCCACATCCGAAAGGAAGGGTTCCTGCAAATATTATTAGAACAAATAAATTTAAAGACGGATATGATAAATTTTTTTTGGTTCCAAAAGTTAGACAAAATAAAGAATCTTTTAATTTTCATCCGACACTAAAACCTGTTGAGTTAATGTTTCATTTGGTAAAATTAGTAAGTTTTGAAAATCAGACAGTGATAGATCCTTTTATGGGTAGTGGCTCAACGGGACTAGCTTGTCTTGAGTTAAAAAGAAAATTTATAGGGTATGAATTAGATAAAGATTATTTCAAAATAGCAGAGCAAAGACTTACTAATAAACAAAAATCACCAAAATTATTTTAATTTAATTACTCATGAAAAAACCAACAAACATTCTAATAATTCTTAATGGCTGGGAAGTCACGACGAAAAATAAGGGAAATGCTATTGAATTAGCGAAAAAACCATTTTTTAATCATTTAGTAAAAAAATAATCACAAAATCATTGTCATTCCTACGGAGGCAGGAATCCAGATGAAACATCTTTAGACATTATTTTTAAATAAAGCTTTATAAAAAATAAAAACTTTTTTATAAAAATGAAAACACAAAAAATTTATAACACTTATATTACTGCAAGCAAAAGAAACGGCACTTTATATATTGGTGTAACATCCAATCTTAAAAAAAGAATTTATGAACATAAAAAAAGTCTGGTAGATTGATTTACAAAGAAATATAAAGTTGATAAACTTGTCTATTTTGAAACGACTAATGATATTAATAGCGCTATTCAAAGAGAAAAACAATTGAAAAAATGGAAAAGAGAGTGGAAAATAAAATTAATTGAAAAAGAAAATTCTTGCTGGATAGATTTATATTATAATTTAGAATAATGATTTTGATTCTACTGTTGATTTTTAATATTTAAAGTTATTCGATTTTACGCATGGATTCCTGCTTCCGCAGGAATGACATTTTAAAGTTAAATTACAAAATTAAAAATTTAGTCATTATTTAAAAATTATAAAATTAAAAATTATAAAATTTTTTATCTATGTATAAAAAACCAACAAACATTCTAATAATTCTTGACGGGTGGGGAGTCACGACGAAAAATAAGGGAAATGCCATTGAATTAGCGAAGAAACCGTTTTTTAATAATTTAGTAAAAAAATATCCAAATACAGTACTTAATGCGACTGGACTTGCGGTTGGACTTAGCGAGAATGAAAGAAGCGGGAGCGAAGCAGGGCATTTTAATATTGGTGCTGGAAGAATTATAGAGCAAGATTCACAAATTATAAGAGAGGACATTGAATCTGGAAAATTCTTCAAAAATCCAAGAATTCTAAGAGCTATGAATCATTCTTTAACGGAAAAAACAGATTTACATTTTATTGGGCTTTTATCTGAACTTGACAGCCCGCATAGTGATCCAGACCATATTTATGCTCTTTTGAAACTTGCGAAAGAAAAAAAAATAAAGCAAGTTTATTTGCATCTTTTTACAGATGGAAGGGACACATATAAAAAAAAGGCGCTTATTTTTTTGAAAGATCTAAGATTTAAAATTAAGGAAATAGGTATTGGCAAAATCGCGACAATAGGTGGTAGGTATTATGGGATGGACAGAGTCAAGCATTGGGATAGAATGCAAAGAGCGTATGACGCAATGGTTTTAGGAGACGGGAAAAAGAGTAATTCACCGGAAAAGGCTATTGAGAATTCCTATAAGCAAGGTTTAACTGATGAATTTATTATCCCGACAGTTATTGTAGATGAAAAAAATGAACCGATAGCAAAGATAAAGGACAATGACGCTATAATATTTTTTAATGTTCGTGGTGATCGGGCAAGACAATTTACGAAGTTATTTGTTCTTGACAATATTATTGGTTATGAAAACAGATCGCATAAAGTTAAGGATATTTTTGCTTGTACTTTGACTGATTTTGGTCCTGATCTACCTGTGCAAGTTGCATATTCTTCTCAAGAGATTAAAAACACTGTCCCATCTGTGTTGAAAAATATGAAGCAGCTTTATATTGCCGAATCAGAAAAATATCCGCATATAACATATTTTTTAAATGGTGGACATAAAAACATTGTTAATAAAGAAGATAGAGAAAAAATACCATCACCAAATGTTTTTTCTTATGATCAACAACCAGAGATGTCATCTGCGGATATAACAAAAGTTATAGTTTTAAATATAGAACACAGTGTTTATGATTTTATAGCGGTGAATTATGCAAATGCTGATATGGTCGGGCATACCGGGAATTTAAAAGCGGCCATAACGGCGATAGAATTTTTAGATAAATGTTTACGGCAAGTGATTGAAAAAATATTAGAAAGTGGGGGAATGGCAATTGTTACAGCTGATCATGGTAATGCTGATGAAATGATCGATCTAAAAACAGGAGAAATTATGACAATGCATAGTAAGAATCCCGTACCGTTTATTATAGTTAAAAATGGATATAATCCAGAAAAATATAAATTAAAAAGCAATGGAATTTTAGGAAATGTAACTCCAACTTTGCTTGATGTTTTAGATATAGAAAAACCAAAAGAAATGATTATGGGAAGTTTGATAGAGAAATAAATAAAATATGATTATGCCAAGATTTAAAAACACAACAAAATACATTGATATCACTCCACATAGAAGCATTTTGGTGAAAATTGCGCAGACCGGTTATAGTTGCGAAGAAGCTTTGGCTGAATTGGTTGATAATTCTATTGACGCGCGAATTTCAAATAGAATTCTGAAAGTGGATGTGAAAATAAATTCTCATTTAATTAGTGTTAGTGATAATGGCTTCGGCATGAATGAAAAAGAATTTGCCGAATGCATTAAACTGGGATATTCCAATAAGAAAAAACAGCTAGGTGAATTTGGGCTGGGCCTAAAAACCGCTTGTTCAAGTATAGGAAAAGTTTTTGTTATTGGTACCTGCCAATTTAATCAGACAGAAGAATATACACTGAAATTTGATGAAGATGAATGGTTAAAAAATGGCAAGTGGGCAGAATTTCCAATGAAAATAAAATATAATGTCTCCAGTAAAAAATTTGGGACAACTATTACGATAAGAGATCTTAAAATAAAAATCACATCTTCCCTAATTGAAAAAGTAAAAAAAGAACTTTCTTCTCGCTTCAGACCTTTTATTGAATATGGAAAAGTAGAAATAAAAGTAAATGGCAAATATTGCAAGTCCGAGAAAATATTATTAACAAAAGAAGGTAAAAGGAAATTTTCGCTAAAAGTTGGCAATTTTGGAAAAATTTATGGCTGGTGGGGATATAAAATATCCGGCGCTACCAAAGAAAATTTTGGATTCAGCGCTTTAAGAAGAGAAAGATTGATAACCGTTTATGACAAAATTGGCTTAAAATCAAACTCAGAGATCAAACAGATAGTTGGCGAACTTAATATGGATTTTGTTCCTGTAACTCATGACAAAAGAGCTTGGATAAAAGAATCAAAAGAATACAGAGAAGCAGAAAAAGTTTTGGGAGACTATATGATCAAGTTTATTGTCAAAAAGGCGAAAAGATTGATAACTGGTTATCCTGCTTGCGGAGGAAGAGTGGAAGGCACGATTCGATTGATCAACATGTTTATGGAAGGAAATATGAAAGAAGAAATAGAAAAAGTTAAGAAAGGAGACATTATCGTTACTTCAATGACAAGACCTCATTTTTTATTAGCGATTCGCAGAGCTGGCGCTATTATAACTGATATGGGAGGTACTCTTTGCCATGCGGCTATTGTGGCAAGAGAATTCAACATTCCCTGTGTTGTCGGTACTCAAAATGCCACTGAGATTTTAAAGGACGGACAACGAGTGATCGTTGACGCCCACGAAGGAGTGATCTATGAAGCATGATAATTCTTTATTTAAATTTCCCAAAAGCATCCCAAATGACATTGAGGGATTTGTTTCTTATTATCCATGGAAATTTCCCAAAGTAGTCCCGTGGTATGAAAAATTAGCAAAAAAATATTATTCAGATCCAGACGGATTTGAAAAGTTTTATCGTCCTTTGAGAAGTGAATTAAGAACTGGCGTTGGAAAAATTAAAAGAAAGTATGAAAACGATAAAACTCACTCGCTGGAATTTTTAGTTGATATTGATGAAAAGATTAATAAACTATATTGCTATCGTTTCTGGATAATAAACTATATTTTTTGCGATGGACCACTGCATAGTTTCTATGTGGACAAAATAAGAGAATATATTAGAGAAATTGGCGTCACTTCCGGTGTTGAAGCGGAGACTGAAGAACTATATTTAAAAGAAATGGAAAGAATTTTACTTCAAAGCGATTATGCTGATATTTACCTTAGAAATGCTCTAGCTGGAGTGGAAATCGTAAATATTTTAAGAAATTATCAGGAGATAGAAAAAGAATTTAGATCTTTAGAAAAATTCATTTCTCTTAAAAATAATGAAGAAATTTACAAATTAATTGATATTATTATTGCTCAAGCAGAAAGAGATAAAGAAAAAAATAAGTTAGCCAAAAATCTGATTAGCGCTTTGTATCTGCCATTACTTCAAGTAAAAATGAGAAAAGACAGGCATCCTCTTTACGCGGCAATTATTCACGATCTAGAATTTTATGAGCAAAATCGCGATTTATCAAGCAGGCATAGGAGAATGAAAAGAGAAATTGACAAAATATTTAAATTAGCAAAAACAAAACTATCTTCCAAAAAATATTCTGAACTTAAAACTTGCTATTTAATGGTTCGCCATTTATCAAAATGCAAGGATGTTTTTGGAAAGATAGATTTGGTTTTATTGCCTTTTTGGTTTCAAGTTTTGTATGAAATTCAAGAAAAGCTTCCTTGTTCCAAAAAACATAAAAAGAATTTGGTGAGAGGACCTGGATCTATTTTTTATTCTTTGGTTTGGTATCTGCCCCCCGAACTAAAAGCCAAGGTTTTTACTCCCGATGAAAGTTTTTTTGAATTAAAAAAGAAGGTCTAGATTTTTACATCTGACCTTATTTTACAAGTCTCTGTTTCTCGCGCTGACTTGATTGAGCTTCGCTCGCTCTACCCCGTCAATCGCAATTTCCCTAATCTCTGTTACCTCCATTTCCAGATTTTTTACTTTTGCTATCAAATCTGTTACTGTTTTTTCCAGTTTTTCATATTTTTTATCATTTTTGCTCATATTATTCACCTCTTTACACTTTTCCATCGCTATTAGATATAATAGTAATAGCGAATAACACTGTAGATGACATAAATGAATACTCCAGTACAAAAAAGGAGTATCAGACATATCAATCCTGTCCAGCAACGTCTTAGCTGCTTATCAAGCCAATCACTTTCGTGATTATAATAGGCTATCATCTCTTCTCTCATTTCTGGTGTTATTTTCATGTTAAATCCCTCCTAATTACCAAAATGCTATCATGATATTATGAAAATGTCAAGTAGAAAAAACCTAAATAATTTTTTTAATTAAATAATGTTGCTTTAATATTTTCATTAAAACAGCAAAAGAAGGAAAAAATATGAAAGAAAAATATGAAAGCGCTGTTCCTAGTAATAGCGATAAAACAATTGAAGATGTTATTGAAAACTCCGTTGAAAAAGAACGGGAAGAATGGGATACCAAATTTATCATTCAGCGACATGGGAGATATAATAGCGCTGTTCCTAATATGGAAGAGGTTCTGGAAGGAAAAATAGGAAAGGATGAAATGGTAAAATTAAATGAAGAGAAGAAAGAGGAATTAATGAAGATAGAAAGGAAGCGATTAACAAGAGAAGAAGGCATTGGTCTTTTAACAGAAGATAGAATGGTAAAAGACGAAATAACGGGAGAGGAAAAATTAGAAAAAGGAGGGATAACAGAGACTCGGGAAATGGCAAAGAAAAAGATAAAAGAAATTTTGGAAGATTTGCAAGAAGACGAAAAAGCGGAAATTGTTTTTCTTTACAGTCCGACAACATGGTTTGGCTCTAAAGAAGAAGGAAAGGAATGGGAAGATGGTTTTGGAAACAGAGCAAAACACACAACCAAAATTATTCTTGATACTCTGGTATCGGAAATGAAAAGTGGAACAGCATTAGGAGAAGAGATCAAGGAAAAAGTTAAAATTCCGGGAATCGGACACAAAGAAAATCTTGAAGAAGCAGACATATTTTTTCTTAACAACGCGGAAAATCCGACAGCTTATATCAAAGAGTTGAGAAGCAAATACGAAGGAATGAGCTGGTGGGAAGAATATTATAACACTGCTACGGAATTAATAAAATTAAAAAGATTGGAAGAATTGAAAAAACTTGATGAGTCCCAAAAACTTAAACTTAAGGAAATTGAAGAACTTGAGTCCATAAGAAAAGAAATTGGCGCTGAGAGCGCGGTTGATATTTCAAGCAGAGTAATACGCTTAACAAAAATTGCCGCGGAGGCGTATAAAAATAATGATCCCAAGAAGAAGCTGGTTGTCTGGATGATAACTCATGGAGAAGATGTTCGCTCTTTTGCTCAGCACGGAATGGGCGCCGAAGCGGAAAATCATATAACCGGTTATAATGAGGGTTTGGATATTAATGTTTCTCCTAATGGAAAAATGACAACGGAATTTGAAGAAGGGAGATATGAAGTTGAGGCGTAAAAAAACGGGCAGCGAATTTTTCACTGTCTCGACTAAGAGGTTGAGGTATAAAAAAACAAATATATTTTAATCTCTTCCGGGTATAATTCCCCGCCCCTTGGGGCGTATCTTTATAATTCTAACAAAGATACCCCGTCCGCTTGCGGCGGAGAGTTTCATTAAAAACAAAAATGAATTTTACTAAATCGTTCAACAGAATTTTACGAAAAGACATTTCTCTTGCTGGTAGGAGGGAAGCGAGTTCATGGTGTATGACAAGAGCCGACATTCCCGTGCTGGGCGGGTTTGTAGTTTTGACTTTTTGCATTTTTATTCTATACTTTACATAAGGTTCAAAAAATATTGATTCCGCTTAATTTTAGATTATGACATTTGAAAAATTAGAAAAATTTAATAAAGAAGCAGAAAAGGAAAATAGTAAGGAACAGGGAGTAGATATGGAATGTGGCGAGAATATCCACGAGATTATTACTTGTATGCGGCATGGTCCTAAAAGAAAAGGTGATCCCAATGGTCCTCTCGCAGAAGACGCATGGAAAATTATTAAAGCAAGCGCGGAAGATTTTAGTTTTACTCAAGACGGTAAAGTATTTACCAGCACGGAAAAATCAGGAAGATGTCAAGATACTGGTAAAGAGGTTTCTAAAAAATTTAATTGGGAAAGAATTCAAAGAGGAATTCCCGCTTTAGCCGAATTGATAGGAAACGAAAATTTAGAACCATTAATAAGAGTAAATAAATCTCTCTGGCCAGATAATTTTGAATCTCTTGAAGATGAAGAAAAAGAAAGAATTACACAAGAAGTCGAGGATAAAATAGCGTCTCATTTTCTATCTGATGACTTTTCTGAGTTAATAGAAAAGTTAGAGACAAAAAATGAAAAAATTGAAATAAAAATGCCTCGTTTTGAAATGGCGGTCAAATTTGCCGAGTGGGTCAAATTATGTGTTAACGCTTCAAAATTTCTGCCGAGTAAAACAGAGATTAATTTAGTAAATGTTTCTCATAGTTTTAACCTAATAGCGTTTCTTAAAGAGGTTATGATTTTCAAAAATGAGGATGGAAAGGAAATTAAAGCAAAAGATCTGGAAGCAAAAGAGTTTTTAGATAAAATTGGAGGTTCAATAAAAACAGCTGAATTTTTTGAAATTGATGTAAAACGAAAAGATAAGAAAAATTTTGAGGCGTTTTTGAAATTTAGGGGAGAAAGCTATAATTTGGACTTTTCAAGGATTGACGAGTTGGCTGAATTAGCTAAACAAAAAAGGTTAGAAAGGTTAGGACAAGGCAAAAATTAATTTAGATAATTTATACAAAAAATATGGAAAAAATAATTTGGAAATCAATACTAACTCGCAAGACAACACCTCTTTTATTTTCAGCTATTGGACAAGGAATAGCAAAAGGGGGATGTAAAGCTCTTCATGTTTGGGATGGAGTTATAACTAACATTTTTCTTGAGAAAAGATCCGATAAAGACATAAAAAAGATCTGTCAAAATTTTTGGAAAGAAATTAACATAAACCCTGTATTTGGAAAAGAATATCTAGAAAAAGTTTTAGATAATAGTCAAAAGCTTAAAAATGTCAACTCTGTTTTTTATAAAAAAGACATTTCTTCTTTTTCTAACAGAAGATTATTTACCGCTTTTGATAAAATTTATTTTCAGTTAATTTTAGATGGCGCCAGTATTTTTCCTGTTTATTTTCTTAAACAAAAAAAGTTGGAGGATCTAAAAGATGTTCTGGGAAAGAATTTTCGATATTTTCCCGCTAATGCTCAAATTTCTTTAATTTTTGATTCAGAGTTAGAAAAATTTCTAAATCAAAAATTAAAAGACAAGAAAAAGAGAAATCAGTACCTAAGCATTTTAGGAGCGTCCCCATATATAACACCAATCATAGAGGAAGAAAAAGCTCTTTTAAAAATTGTGTTTAGATATAAAAAGAATCAAATATCAAGAAAGGAATTTTATCAACACCTAGAGAAACATCTGGAGAATTATGCTTGGATTCCGACTGATTTTGGTTTTGGCAGATTTTGGACAATAAAAGATATTAAAAAAAGAGCGCGACAGTTATTAAAAATTGATCATAAAAAGCGATTAGATGAAATTGAAAGATATTCTAAAAATACATTCTCTGAGAAAAAGACAATTATTAAAGAATTGAAAATTCCCAAAAAGATTCAGGTGATCATTGAATTTGCCGGGATTAATTCTTTTCTAAGATTATACAGAAGGTATAATTGGGCTAAGGTGTTTTATTATGCAGATTCTCTCTTCAAAGAAATTCAGACA
>JAYEKL010000005.1:0-6175 GCA_034660995.1 Patescibacteria group bacterium
TTGAGAGGGGTAGGCTGCGAAGCATTAGATAGATTATTCCCCTCTTGAGAGGGGTAGGCTGCGAAGCATTAGATAGATTATTCCCCTCTTGAGAGGGGTAGGCTGCGAAGCAGACGGGGTGTGTTACGAACAACACTCATCAATCCACTCCTCAATCGCCACAACTACTCCCTGCATATTCTTTTTTACATCAATATCGTTAAATCTCAAAAAATTTACTCCAAAATTTTCTATTTGTTTTTGTCTTTTTATATCTTTGCCTACTTTATCATCATGACTTATACCGTCAATTTCAATTGCTAACATTAAATCATTACAAAAAAAGTCAACAATATAATTTCCAATAGGTTTTTGTCTGTGAAAATCATATCCTTTCATTTTTTTGCTTTTTAAGTGCTCCCATAATAATACTTCTGATAAAGTGCTATTATTCCTTAATTTTTTTGCTAACTGTTTTAATTTTGGATTATATGGGATTACTTTGCGCATATTATTATTTTTAACACACCCCATTCGCTCCGCGAATTTACCCCTCTCAAGAGGGGAATAATTTATTATATTGCTCTCAAAAGGGGTAGGCTGCGAAGCATTAGATAGATTATTCCCCTCTTGAGAGAGGTAGGCTGCGAAGCAGACGGGGTGTGTAGTGTAGCAGCATCACTCACTAATCTTTAAATCCAACACATTCATCTGCAATTCCCTATTCCCATTCCATTCGTTTATTTCTAATTGAAAAACTACATCAACAACATCACCCCAGCGTAGTCCTGACTTTTCATTAGGCATTTCATCTATCAATTTACCAAGCCGAAAGGCAATAGCTGGAAAATATTTTACTGTTCCATCTTTTAGAACCGCCTTAAAGCAAAGCTTAAGATGCGCTTTATCATTCCCAACCGCCCGCACTTCATGTACTTCAAGTTTTCTTGTCATAAACAATGGCTTTTTATTCCCCTGTCCAAACGGCTTGAACTTTTCTATTTCATCAATTAATTGCCAATTTATTTGATCATAATCTGCTTCATAATCAATTTCAATTGAAGGAATAAGATCTTCTTCTTTTAGAGATTTATCCGCAATTTCTTCAATTTTTTTTCTAAATTTTTTGAAATTTTTATTCTCAATTTTAAGTCCCGCCGCCTGAGAATGTCCGCCAAAACTTAAAAGCATTTCTTTGCATTCCTCAATTGACTCAATTAAATTAAACGCTGGGATGCTTCTTCCAGATCCCGCGCTTTGATTGTCTTTCTCTTGTAAAACCAAAAATGGTCTAGAATATTCATTAGTAAGTTTTCCTGCCACAAGACCAACAATTCCAATTCTCCAATTAGGATCTAACTCAATAACAATTTTTGGCAATTTTTTGTATTTACTAATTCTTTGTTTTATTTCAACCATAGCTTTTTCAGTAATTCGTTGTCTATTTTGATTATTTTTTTCAAGTTCTAAGGCAAGTTCTTCTGCTTCGCTCTCATTTTCAGAGTTTAACAGTTTATAAGAAACACTAGCATGATTCATTCTTCCAGCAGCATTAAGTCTTGGAGCAAGCATAAAACCTATAGAAGTTGTATCAATTGTCTTTACCTCTTTGACATTGCCATTTTCTCTTATCTTTGTTCCTGACATTTCAACAAGCTTTTTAATCCCTATTCGTTTCGTTTTATTAATTACTAAAAGACCATATTTAACCAATGTTCTATTCTCTCCAGTAAGATCTACACAATCAGCCACTGTTCCAAGAGCTACTAAATCCAAAAGCCATTTTTCAAAACCGGGACTTAGGTTGTAACTTGTGGCCCTGCCTGCCGGCAGACAGCTTTTTAGCTTTTTAGATTGCAGCTTTTTAGCTTCTAAATTTTTTATAAGCGCCTGAACAACCTTAAACGCAACACCCACTCCAGCCAATTCTTTAAAAGGATACGAACAATCTTTCTGTTTTGGATTTATAATTGCCAATGCTTCAGGAACCTTGTCTGGAACATGATGATGATCAGTTATAATAATATCCATCCCTAATTCCTTAACAATTTCCGCGCTTTTAGAACTAGAGATTCCACAATCAACAGTTATAATTAAATTAGTTTTTTTCTTACAGATTTCTTTTACCGCTTTTTCATTTAGCCCGTATCCCTCAAGTTCCCGATCAGGAATATATATATCTATAAATTTTTCCGCTTCAAATTTTTTAATTTGACTAATAACTGATTTTAGCTCTATTAGCGCGCTTACTAAAACTACGGAAGAAGTAATTCCATCAACATCATAATCTCCATAAATTGTTATCTTTTCATCATTTTTAAGCGCTTTAAAAATCCTCTTCACAGCATTTTTCATATCTTTCATTAAGTATGGATCGTGAATATCCTGCTCGTAGTCTGGATTAAAAAACTCATCTACAAGAGTTTGATCTTTAATTTCTCTATCCCAAAGAAGTTGTAAAACAATTGGAGAAAGTTCTGGAAATTCCTTTGCAAATTTTTCAGAATATTTTTTATTTACCAGCCAATGCTTTTGCATAAAACAAATTTATTTATTTACCGTTTCATTATATCACTAGAAAAGCTTTATTCAAAATATATTCCGGATCAACCGGCAAATTCAGAGATTGAAGAATGTGTTATTGTAGATTATGATAAATTCTGATATAATAATATGTAAGGTGTAGAAGAACACTTTTTATAACTGTCATTTCGAATCCCGATAGGGTGAGAAATCTAAGAACTATACTATGCCAAAAATAAAAAAGGTTTAAATGAGACTTGTTTAGCTTATAGATCTCTCTCCGCCAGCCGGCGGATCGAGATGACAAAAACATTATTCTACGGTCTAATTAAGGTCTGCTGATTTTCTTATAATTCCCCTCTATCCTGCCAATAATTATATCTAACCTTAAACTAAATTTAACTTTTTTACCAACTATTTTTAACTATTAAGCCATAATATTATGAACAAAATTATTTTTAGCGGATTGATGGTTTTGGTTTGTTGTTTGTTTGGCGGGGTTGGAGGTATCCAAAAAACTTGTGAAGCTTTCACCCATCCATGTGAAGAGTTAAAGACTGGTTCTTTAACACCCGCTGATTTTAACACTGAAGCGAGGTGTAGAAGTCGTGATTGCGAGTGGCATACTGGAGTGAGGGGGTGCGCGGAACCCTCAGCAGGATGTGAAGTTGTTGGTGATTATGCTTGCAGTATAAAGTCAAGTGGCTCATGGAGCACGGGAGAATGGAATCAGTGCGCTAATTGTGATTGTTCTTGGTGTTGTTGTCCTGTTGATAAAGAAGGATGGGGAAACCTTCACTCCCCTAAAAGTGTCCCGAAGGATCTTGACGAAGCGATGATGAACATCACAAATTGGCTGTTGGGGATTATCAGTATGATCGCCGTCTTAGTAGTTATCTGGGGCGGGATAAATTATCTTACCGCCGCGGGAGACGAAGAGAAAGCCAGAAAAGCAAAGAAAATCATCACTTACAGCTTAATAGGGGTAGCTATTACCGGACTAGCTTACGGAATTATAAAGGTGATTATAGAAGTGATATCGAAGTAAAATTGAACATTGTTATTGAATAATAATTAGCGGCGAATTTTTTTATTTAGAAAAAATATCTACAGGGAGAGTCTGCGCAAGCTGTCTAAAAAGTGGAATTTACCCTTCAGGGTTTTATGAAGTTTCGCTTATTTGAACCAATCTTATGAAATCCTAAAAGATAAATTCCGTGTATAATGAAATCCTAAAGAGCCTGCTCTGAATTTAGTTCAGGAATAAGTTCCGTGTATTTTTGACTTTTTAGACAGCCTGTACATGGGGGGTTGACAACATCTAATCATTCTATTTCATCAAAAAGCCAGTAGGCTGTTTTTTTGCGCGTTGATATTTATAAGTCAAAACAGGGACAGATTTTAAATTCATTCCTGTTTTATTTTGGAAAAGTCAAAAGACATTAAGCTATATTTTTTCCGTGCTAAACAAGTACATAAAAAGAAACAAATAACATAGAGAAAGATAATTTAAATAGAGGCTTAGCCTCCAGTTTGGAGGCTAAGCCTCTATTTAAATTATCTTTCTTTATAGAAACTATAGAAATTCTATCTTTTTTTGCTTAAAATATAAATTTGATATAAGATTAAACATATTAAACTTGCCACAAAATTAATTACGCGAATTTATTTGATGTTAAAAAACTATGATCGCGGAAATATTATTAGAAATATTTGATAACTGCTATGTAGCTCTTTTTGTGTTAAGTTTTTTATCTTCAACGCTAATTCCTCTTGGGTCAGAGTGGTTTGTTTACTACTTAGCAAGCGTGAATTATAATATTATTCTTATTATTTTAATAGCATCTGTCGGAAATTACTTAGGCGCTGTCACAAATTACTATATAGGAATAAAAGAAAGCAATACAGTGTTGCATAAAACAATTAAATTCAATGATATAAAAACAGAAAAGGCTAAAGAAAAATTTAGAAAATACGGTCCCGCTATCTTATTTTTTTCATGGCTCCCAATTGTTGGAGATCCTCTAACCTTTGTCGCGGGGCTTTTAAAATATAATTTTAAAAAATTTACCTTCTATGTGTTCACCGGAAAAATTTTTAGATATGTAATAATAGTTTTAATTACTTTTAAAACTATCAACTAGAATTTGCTTTAGATCGTGAGAGCCTTTCTTAGTAAAAAAATAAAAAACTGTTCTTTCTATCAAGAACAGTTTTTTCGCTTTTATTTAGAGGCTTCCCCTCTTGAGAAAGGCAAGGGGGTGTATAACAAGCTTTTTAACACACCCCCAACCCCCTCTCTAGAGGGGAATTATAAGAAAATCAGCAGACCCTATTTATTAGATTCACTGCATATTAATACACAACAAACCTATTGTATCCCTCTAAACATTGGCATACCATTATCAGGATCAGTCGGAATATAAATCGTTCCAGGCCTATCTTTTAATTCCTTTATATAAAGATAATTAAGATACTCTCTTGTTAAACTTTCATTAATTGTTTTTTGCGCATCCCTTTGTCCTTCGGCTTCAATCCTTTTTCTATCCGCTTCTTTTTTCTCTTTTTCAAGAATAAAATCATATCTTTGACTTTCTTGTTCTGCTTGCAATTTTTCTTGGATACTGTCATCAAGTTTAATTGGAAGAGCTACATTTCGAAGTAAAACTTGTTCAATCGCAATTCCTCTTGGTTCAATATTATTTATCATACTTTCCTTAATTTTAACAATCATTTCATCTCTTTTCTCAGAATAAATTGATTTTGAATCATACCCCGCCACGACTTCTCTAATCGCGCTTCTTATTTCCGGTCTAATAATCTTTCCTTGATAATCTGTTCCTAATTCTTTATAAACATCTGAGGCGCTATCTTCTGTTAAATGATAGAAAACGGTAATATCAAGTTTAACTGTTAATCCCTCGTTCGTGAGAGCGCCGATTGAATCATCATCAACCATTTGCCCTTCTCCTCTTGCCACACTCATTGTATATTGCTCAGTTCTAATGCTTAGTCTTGTAACTTCAGCTAAAGGATTAACAATATGAAAACCAGATTTTAATTCATTATCTTTTACCTTTCCGAATAAATGATACACTCCAGTTTCTCCGGCTGGAATAATTACGATAGATTTAGCTAGAACTACAAGAAATAAAATAACTACCGTAATTGTGCTTATCGTTTTTTTGTCCATATTTTTAAAGTTTAATTTATTAATAAACTCATTTGAATTATCTAAAGAAAAATATTGTTTACCGTCTTTTATTCCTGAAGAATTTAAATTGATATTATTCTTTTTTGCTGAAGCATAAAGAGAAAGTCCAATAGGAACAAAGACAAGTCCAACTAAAATCAAATAGAACAACAGAGATGGCTCTATTATAATTATAAATAATACAATCCAAATTATATATTTTAAAGCTTGATCGTTTTTTTGCATTTTTTTATTATTACAACATCCTTTTATCCACAATATTCTTCGACCTTGTGGAGAAGCTTGTTCGCAGAAAAACTTACTTCATGCGTAGAGTTCTCCATAAAATCAAACAATATTTATTGAACATCGTTGGCTCCATAGTGGCGATAGCCCTGTGGAGCCTTTTGTGATTTCAAACTTAATATTTGTTGAACATCGTTGGCTCCATAGTCCCGATAGGGCTGTGGAGCCTTTTGT
>JAYEKL010000006.1:0-6033 GCA_034660995.1 Patescibacteria group bacterium
GAACACAAGATTTTGTGTTCCTACGAATGCGAATTTCAAACTTAAAACAATAAAATCACAGTTTCCATTTTGGACATATACAAAATTGCCGCGAGAAATAAAAAAAGACAAGCCGGATATTTTATTTATGCCGATTCAAGCAGTTCCTTTTTTTAATAAGCCTAAAAATATAAAGATAGTCATTACTGTCCATGATTTGGCGTTCCTGCTTTTTCCTGATCATTTTACGGCAAAAGATAGATTTTTGCTTAATTTTCACACAAAAAGAGCTGTAAAAATGGCGGACAAAATAATCGCGCCGTCTGAAGCGACAAAAAAAGACATAATGAAGTTTTACGAAATTGATGAAAATAAGATAAAAGTTATTTATCATGGGGTAAGTCGCTGGATCCATAGTCCCGTAGGGCTAGATGCAAGTTCTATTCACAAACAGGCTCCACACAGGAGTATGGAGCCAACGGCGCGGAGTATGGAGCCAACGGCGCGGAGTATGGAGTCAGCAGTTCTTCGAAAAGCTCAGGATGATAGTAAACAAGTTCGCGATGAAAGCCCATATATTCTTTTTGTTGGAACCATCCAACCACGAAAAAATATAGTCCGTTTAATTGAAGCGTTTGAAACGATAAAAACTCGTAGGAACGAGGCACTGCCTCGTTCATATAATAATCTAAAACTAATAATCGCTGGCGGGAGAGGCTGGATGGCGAATGAAACTTATAGAAAAGCAAAGAAAAGTAAATTTTCAAAAGATATTGTCTTAAAAGGTAAAGTTAGCGACGAAGAACTTAAAAAATTATATCAAAATGCGTTAATGTTTGTTCTTCCCTCCCTATACGAAGGCTTTGGACTCCCTATTCTTGAGGCAATGAACTATGGGCTTCCGTGTATCGTAAGTGACAACTCTTCATTTATTGAAATTGCTAATGATCGCGCTTTATTTGTTAATCCCGAAAGTTCAGACGACATTGCTCAAAAGATAGATATGTTTTTGAATAATGAATTTTTAAGAAAAGATTTTTCACAAAGAAGCTTGGAAAATGTTAAAAAATTCAGTTGGAATAAATCCGCGAAAGAAATGCTGGAAATTTTTAAAAGTATCTAGAAATATATTGTTGTATTGCTACATTGTTCTATTGTGACATGCAAGTCAATTTGGAGTGAGTCGTAGATTTACATCTTACTTGCATTTACGCAGGTTAAAAACCTGCGCTCCAGAGTTTAATTTAGGTTTGAACCTGTACTCAATTATATTTATGATTTAATGCTAATAAAAAAATTAGCAAGTTTATAATAATATCACTATTATATTAAAAAGCGAGGTAAAACCTCGTTTTTTAAATTATATTGCGGGAACTGGTTTGTAGCCAGTTTCCAATGTTTTGCAGATATATTTAGATAAACTGATACTTAAAAACAAAAGGAATGGGTTACAAACCCGCTCCTGCGAAAAAGCGAGGGAGTATTAAAATAGCAAAAGTGGAATTTTAAAAGTGAAGGAATATAAGGCAAAAAGTAAATTATAAAATAAAAATTCATTAGCTTTTCAGAGCCTCTTTCAATATATAATAAAATTATAAAATTAGCTTTTTCATAAGGTATGGACGTAAAAACCCGTGTTTTTATTAGCAATAGAGCAATTTAGCAATAGAACAATAGAATAAACTTGATACTAAATACCAATGTGCTATAATAGACTCACTGCGTATTAGTTTCTACTGCTCCGCCAGCTGGCGGATTGGTCAAATTCTCCAAAAATTTTTTCAGCTTAGCTTAGGCTAAACCTCAAAAACTATTTGAAAAATTATGCCTCAAAATATGAAAATTTCGTAATGAAACTAATACGCAGTGAGTCTATCTAATTACTGCTTTTGGTAAAGCACAAGTTTTTTGTTGTTTACGGAAATAGTAGCATAGTACTTGTCTTGAGAAGGGCAGACTGCGAAGCAACAGATAGATTATTCCCCTCTTGAGAGGGGTAGGCTGCGAAGCAGACGGGGTGTGTTGCATAGCCATCTGAATACTTAGTCCTAAAATAAGCCAAATATCGGCTATCCGATACTAGGGGTGTAACATTTTTTTAACTAATTCGTTTACTAATAACGAAGGCAATGAAAGAACTAGAAAATCTTGAAGAAAAATTAATATTGAAACGAGTTTTAAACGGAGAAAAGGAAGCGTTTGCTGAAATTTATGATTTTTATGTTATTCGAATCTTCCGTTTTGTATATCTTAAGACAAGTTCAAAAGAAACGGCCGAGGATTTAACTTCAGATGCATTTCTTAGATGTTGGAAATATATAAAAGAAAAAAGTGAGAGCGGAAAGAAAGAAATAATCAAAAACAATAAAATAGGTTCATTTTTATATAGAATTGCCAGAAACTTGATAATTGATCATTATCGCAAAAAGAAGCATAAGACTGTTGAGATAAGCGAAGAAGAAAAAGAGTCAATTGTTGATCAAAAACAGGATATTCTGGCCGAAATAGATAAAAAACAGGAAATTGAAGAATTAAGAAAAGCGCTTGGTCACCTAAATGATGATTATCAAGAAATATTGATTCTTAGATATGTTGAAGACCTTTCAATGGCAGAAATAGCCGAAATAACAGAAAAAAAGGAAGGCGCAATTAGAGTTCAACTTCACCGAGCAGTAAAAGCTCTTGAAAAAGTGATGAGAAATGATATTTAGTATAATTAGGCTCTGCTGATTTTCTTATAATTCCCCTCTAGAGAGGGGGTTGGGGGTGTGTTCACCCCTTGCCCATCTCAAGAGGGGAATGATCAGAGTCTCTAAATACTAAATACCCCGTTTTCACAGGGACAGGCTTATTTCAGAATCTATCGTATAATACGCTAAATCAGTCTATAAAATCACCCAAAATTAAAATTACGTGAATTAAATATAGACTAGATATAGCGAACGAAAGATCCTGAAACAAGCCTGGGATCGTTGGCTCCATAGTCCCCCCGCATCGCAGTGCGGAGTAGGCTCCGGACTGTGGAGTTTAAATGCAAACCATTTACAAACAGGCTCCACAGCCCTAACGGGACTATGGAGCCAACAGTGTACCAAATACTGTATACTAAATACCGTTGTTGGCTCAGGTCTCCTGACTGGAGTCCATTGTGAATTCAGAAAATTTTCCCAATTCACAACAGGCTCTATACAGAAGTATGGAGCCAACGGAGATTTCTGCGGGGACTGGTTTGTAACTAGTTTCAAAATGTTTTCCATAACACACAAAACCATCACTGTCATCCTCGTGAATACGGGGATTCAGGTGATATTTCAACCATCTATAATGATATTTTAAAAACTGAAGATATTCGTTGGCTCCATAGTCCCGCAGGGCTGTGGAGCTTAAATGCAAACCATTTACAAACAGGCTCCACAGCCCTAACGGGACTATGGAGCCAACAGTTGACAATTTGTCAACAATATAACAACAGAGCAATGCAATCCATCATAGAAAAACTGAATACATTAAAAAGCGTTCAACCTAGTGAAAAACTAGTTGTTGAGATGCGAAAAGAGGTGTTGTCAAAAACTCCTGTTTTTTGTGATTTAGAACATAATTATAGTAAAAAGTCAATATTTAGTCTTAATAATCTTTTTGTAAAAAGAATGGCTGTTTCATTTACGGCTCTTGTTTTTGTTTTAACAGGCGGTTTATCTGTTTCTTATGCCTCAAAATCAAGTTTACCCGGAGATACCTTATATTCCGTTAAAATTGCCAGTGAAGATGTTGTTTTAGCCATTTCTTCTGGAGACAGGAAAGCGGAAATTGAGATAGAGCAAGCTGGAAAAAGACTTGAAGAAGCAGTTGAAATAAGCAAAAATTCTTCTGATGTTAATCAAGGAGAAAAATTGAAGAAATTAATAGTAAATTTTGAAGAAAAGGTTAATAGAGCGCAAGATAGTTTGATAAAAATAGAAGATAATGAGAAAAAAGCGAAGAGCGCCAAAGTAGTTAATGCTCAAACAGAAAAATATACCGAAGTTTTAGCCGTAACAAACAAAAATTTAACAGATATTGTTAAAAGTGATGTTTCGGAAACAATTACTAACGCGACTAACTCTAATAAAAAAGTAAACCTTGATTCACTGGCGATTAGAATTGAAGCTATGACTGATAAGGATAAAGATGAAATAACAGCCATAGTAAAGAAAAAGGTTGAAGAAAAGACGGTACCGAAAAAAGAAACCAATTCTGATGAAGCAGATTTAGATCCTTCTTCAGATGAAGCAGATTTAAATGTTCCTACTGATGATATAGACCCAAACTCTTCCTCAGATGAAGCAGATTTAAGCCCTCACTCAGATTTAGATGACACAAATGATGCAAAAGAAGAAACAGAACAAGATCCTGAAATTTCTGAAGAAATTATCAAAGAAGCTGAAGGTGGCGTAAAAAAAGCTCAAACTATAGAAGAAGAAAGAGAGGCGCTAACAACTATGTTAGATGATTTAAAGAATAATCCCGATGAGACTGTTACTGATGATGATAGCTCTGACGAAAAAGAAGGCGAAGTTAAAGGAGAAAGTGATAGTAGTGATGAAGAAGATGATGATGAAGAAGAAGGTAGTGAAGATAATAAAAAAGATGATAATGAAATAGCTCCGGTTCCTGTCTTTTAGTATTTTGCCGTTGGTTCAGTGTCTCCGACCTGAACCAGATATTTCTTAAAGCGTAATTTTAAGATTAGACGAGAAGAAACACAAGGTTCAAGTCAGAGACATTGAACCAACGATAGATTGGTTTGGTGGTGACTAACAAAAGGCTCCACAGCCCTATCGGGACTATGGAGCCAACAGAGCCTACAATATCCTTCAACCTTGTGGAGAAGCTCACACGCACAAAACCTCCTTTCACGCAAAAGTTCTCCATAAAATCAAACAATATTAAAATAAGACACAATTTACAACATACAATGAACTATTCATTATATGTTGTACGTTGTAGATTATATGCTATAGCGTTAATATAATTGATTATTGAGGGGGTTATATTGAATTTCAAACTAGTTCTTATTTGTTATTCTCTCTGTAAAGAGAGAATCAAGGGTGAATATTTAACAAATAAGAAAAAAGTTTGATAGGTTGACTGGTTTTAAGTTTTTTAAAATTTGCTATTCTGTACGAACGCAAAATCTTGCGTTCCTACATCGTACGAACGCAAAATTGCGTTGGCTCCATAGTCCTAAATTCCCCTCTTGAGAGGGGGTTGGGGGTGTGTTAAAATTGAGCCCAAATGCAAACCGTTCGCAAACAAGCTCCACAGCCCTTCGGGACTATGGAGCCAACGAAAAAAACAGAATATCAAATAAAAAAACTCAAATCCATATCAAACTGGTCTGAATGAAAATATAATTCTGAATTTCTATTATATTTTTTAATTAAAATATCGAGTTAGAAAAAAGGGTTGTTTAAAAAAAATGGATAACACCAGAGATGGTGTTTAACGGCATTTCTGCCGTAATCCAAAAAATAACAACATCCGTTTCTAACTTACGGAGATAAATAATATATGACTTTTTCTATTAAGAAAAAAACACTAAGAAAGATTGTGTCATCTCTAACAATGTTTGCAACTGTTGTAAGCATGTCAGGAATGATGGCGCTAAGTACTGTAGTTGCGGCTGACGCAATCGCAGATGGCGCTTTGATCAAATCAGACGCTACTAACTCAGATGGAACTCCAACATACGAATCTCTTGACATCTATATTGTTAAGATCGTTGGAACAAAACAATTCAAAAGACTTGTTTTGAATCCTACTGTGTTTGAAAGTTATGGACATCTAAACTATGGTGATGTTCAAACTATCACTCAAGCTGAAATGGACACTTATACAACTTCATCATTGGTTCGTGTTGACACGGATCCTGAAGAAAAAGTATACGCAATGGCTCCAGATGGAGATATTGGTTCAAAAGGCTGGGTAAATTTGACATCTACTCAATTTGTTGACGAAGCTGGTTCAGACCCTGAGTCAATCTACACAATCAACTCTGTTGATGGTGGAAATTAC
>JAYEKL010000007.1:0-5886 GCA_034660995.1 Patescibacteria group bacterium
AGTGTTACTAATGAAGACTATAAAGAGAAAATTAGTTTTATGTGGGTTTGGTTTGAAAAACTTCTGCGAAAGACTAGAATTAGATTTTTAAAAATTGATAATAAAATTATTTTTCTTTTAGATAAATTAAGAGAAAAAAACGTAGAAATAGAAGTTGATAAAAACGAAAAAAACAATAATATTAGTGAATATAAAAACATAGATGAGGAAAAGGAGATAACTAAAACAGAAAATGACACAAATTGGCGAGAAAATACAGTTTATACAGAAAATAAGTCGTTAGAATCAGAGAAGAAAGTCTCGGAAGATATAGATAACAATATGGAAGAAGAAGTTGTTGACACAAACGATAACAAGGTGGTAGAGACTATTAGCAATAAATCTTTAAAAGATGCTGATAATATGGAAGCAGAAATTGTTAATAGTGAAATTTTAAAAGATACAGATGATAATAAGGCAATAGAAACTATTAATAATGAGGATGAAAAAAGTGATGAGATTCTTGAATCTAAAGAGGAAACAAAAGAGGATACAGAAGCGTATGCAAAAAGAGATAATGCAAAAGGAAAAGAAAAAGAATATATAGAAATGATAATTAAAAATCCAATTGACATAAAGTCATATTGGAAATTAGGAATTGTTTACTCTAGAAGGAAGAATTACAAAGATGCGATATCTTGTTTTCGTCAAATTACAAAAATAGATCCAACTTATACGAAGGCCAAGAAAAAAATATCAGATCTAGTGGAAAGAATGAAAGACAAAAAAGATAATAGAAAAAAAAAGAAAAAAAAGAAAATTGCAAAAGAAAGTACTAAAGACCAGAAAAAAGAAGAATAAAATATGGCTTGTAAATAGTAATTTATAGGATTGTTATAAATTATTAGTTATAGGTCATAAATTAATTTCGCCGACTTAGCTCAGTGGTAGAGCAGCTGTTTTGTAAACAGCAGGTCGTCAGTTCGAATCTGACAGTCGGCTCCAAATCAACCCATAACTAATAACAAAGTGATTAATCTCAAAGTTATTGTTATAAGTTATTAGTTATAAGTTATTAGTTAATTTTGCCGTTGTAGCTCAGTTGGTAGAGCAATTCCATGGTAGGTTGCAAGACTTCTGCCCGCTGATCAGGAAACTTTTCAGCGCATTTCCGAATTACGGTTAAAGGCCTAGCACAAGGTTCAGACCGTGGCGTCAATTCCGAGAATTCGGAATACGCCCGAACGACTGACAAGGAGAGTTAAGTTTCGAGAAATCGGAATATGCTTGATATACAGTCTAGTCCTCTAATAAGTGTTAAATAAATAGAGGTGTAAGCGAAGGAATAGGTCTGCGGTTCGAGTCCGCACAACGGCTCAACGGAAAAGAATACTGCAATTGATTTTGTGGTGTTTTTTATTTATGAACAAATTTTAAAGAATAAAGATAATGGTATAACAAATTACATAATGACGTTAATTTATTAGATTGCGTTTTTTTATATTTTCTTTACGAACATACTTTTTAAGAGTACTATAAAATCATAGCTGGCGCTTATACTTCTTCGTTTTTAAGACTTTACTTTTGTTATTTTTAAATAATACTTATCTTCATCCAAAATTAATTACGCAAGAGGTCTAAATATATAAAATTATTTAAACAAAGGAATATTATGTATTATCTTTATATTTTGGAGTGTGCTGATAAAACTTTATATACTGGTATTACTGTTGATTTAAGACGACGAGTAGATGAGCATAATTTTTCTAAACTTGGCGCAAAATATACTAAATCACGAAAACCTGTTAAATTGGTATATTCTAAAAAATTTCGTAATCGCGTAACAGCATCTAAAGAAGAATTTAAAATCAAAATGTTGACAAGAAAAGAAAAACTGGAAATGATAGAAAACAAAAAAAATATCTAAAAAGCGTAAAACAATAGACTCACTGCGTAATTAGTTTCATTACGAAATCTTCATATTTTGAGACATAATTTTTCAAATAATTTTTGAGGTTTAGCCCGAGTAGAGACGCGATTAATCGCGTGTCTACAAAATTTTTGGAGAATTTGACCAATCCGCCAGCTGGCGGAGCAGTAGAAACTAATTACGCAGTGAGTCTAGTATGTAGCATAAAATTATGAATAAGAGATTTATTGCAATTATTACTATTAGCTTGTTTATTGTTAGTTTAATTTGTTGTTTAAGTCTTCTCTTAAATGATTTTGTATCTACTGACGAAAGAGAATCTCATAATTCTCAAGATGATATTTTACATAAAGTTGTTAGAGTTATAGATGGTGATACTATTATTATTAGGATAAATGACAGTCCCGAAACTGTGCGACTGATAGGAATCAATACTCCAGAAACAGTAGACCCTCGCAAACCAGTAGAGTGCTTTGGAATAGAAGCGTCTAATAAAGCTAAAGAGATATTAAGTGGTAAATTTGTTAGATTAGAAGGGGATTATCTTGTTGGCGAAAGAGATAAATACGGACGATTGTTGGGATATATTTTTTTAGAAGATGGAACAAATTTTAACAAAATGATGATTGTTGAGGGTTACGCCTATGAATATAGTTATGATTTGCCTTATAAATATCAAAGTGAATTTAAGCAAGCAGAAAAAGAGGCAAAAGAGATGGAAAAAGGACTTTGGAAAAAAGGTGTTTGTGAGAATTAAAAAGTTTATGCGTTTGTTATTTTGCGCTACATAAACTCTAAAATTTTTAATCTCTTCCGGGTATAATTCCCCGCCCCTTGGGGCGTATCTTTATAATTCTAACAAAGATACCCCGTCCGCTTGCGGCGGGGAGTTTCATTTTTATACAAAAAAACCGCTTAAAATAGCGATAAATATAGAGAGAGAAACATAAGCGGGGAGGGGTCTGGCTTTTAAGAGAGGAAAACTTACTTTTATAATAATTTGAAACTTTTGTTTCATCCCCGCTTACTTGCATAAATTTTAGTTATTTATGCTACCTAAACTTTATCACATAACTATTTTCTTGTCAAGAGACAGACTGAGACAGAGACTGACAGAGACTGAGCATCTTTTCTGTGTGTAAAGGTGAAATAGAAATGTCCTATTTTAAATTATTTAGAAATGTCCTAAATTTGGACATTTGAATAAATTTTTAAAAAATAATTATAATTTTAAGAATGATCATATTTATTTTATTTTTAGTAGTTTTAATTTGTACGATCATAACTCATTATTTGGGATTTTCTTCCAAGGATGAATTTCTTTTTTTCAATCGTTATCACGCGCAAGTTATTTTCTTTTTATGTTTGTTTCTGACTGCTGTTTTTGGTTATATGCTTTTGTTTATTTGAAAAAGCGTTTTGTTCTAGGTATGAATATGCTTTATAATTTAAAAAAGTTAACAAAAAATTTGACCAATTTTTATATTTTGATATAATTTGATATAATAAGCTTACAATTGAATAGGTATTTATCAAGAGTACGGATAGAGCGCTGGCTTTTAATCCGTCGGCAACCTTCTAAATATGACTATTTAGAAAAGGTGCTAAACCAGTTGACCGAGAGGAATAGATAAAAGGTCGATTTTATTTTTCAAAATTCTCGGGAGAGTGTTTTTTTATTTACTAACAATACATTATTATGTTTGACAAAACAAAAATTTACACAGTAGAAAGTGTAACTTCTGGACATCCAGATAAAGTTTGTGATCAAATTTCAGACGCAATCCTTGACGAATGTTTAAGGAATGATTCACAAAGTCGTGTTGCGGTAGAAAGTTTTGGTGGTCACGGTGTTTTAATAGTCGGTGGGGAAATAACTACTAATTCAGAGATTGATTTTAAAAATATAGCAAAGAATGTTCGGATATGAAAACGATTTAAGGATTGGTTGTAATATTGCTTGTCAGTCTCCTGACATTTCCCAAGGAGTAGATACTGGCGGAGCTGGTGATCAGGGTATTATGTATGGTTTTGCTACTAATGAAACTGAGGAGTTTTTACCGAAAGGGCTTGTTCTATCTCATAAATTAGCAGAAGAATTAGAAAATTTAAGAAAAAGCGGAAAAATTTCATGGCTTGGTCCTGACGGAAAGTCACAGGTAACAATGGAAGGTGATAAAATAAAATCTATTTTAGTAAGCACACAGCATAATGAGGAAGTTTCTCAAGAAGAAATTCGTCAGACTCTTATTGAAAAATTAATAGGTGGTTTAGTTGGTGATGAATTAGATAATATAGAGATTCTAGTTAATCCTACTGGAAAGTTTGTTCAAGGGGGATTTGAAGCTGATACAGGATTGACTGGAAGAAAAATTATGGTTGATACTTATGGTGGACTTGCACCTCATGGAGGAGGAGCATTTTCTGGAAAAGATGCGAGTAAAGTTGACAGGTCCGCTGCTTATATGGCACGTTTTGTAGCTAAAAATATTGTTGCTAATAAACTTGCAGAAAAATGTTTGGTATCAGTTGCTTATGCTATTGGTAGAGCTGAACCTCTTATGGTTGAGGCTTTAGACGAGAACGGACAAAGTCTTGCTACTATTGTAAATGAAAAATTTGATTTTAGACCAAAGGCTATTGTAGAAAGATTAAATTTATTAAGTCCGATTTACAGGCAGACTTCTTGTTATGGTCATTTTGGAAAAGCAAATCTTCCATGGGAAAAGATTGAATATAATTTGTAACTAATATAGGTGACGGGCGCCAAACAGAGGCGCTCGTTGCTTATTTACAAAACAATGAAAAATAAAAAAATAAAACAGAATAAATATTTGCAAACCGTAAAAGCTGAATTAGATCTTCACGGACTTACAAAAGAAGAATCAAGAGAAGAAGTGCTCGATTTTTTAAGTGAGGCTAAATATATGGAATATGATAAAGTAAGAATTATTACAGGTAAGGGCATACATTCCAAGAATAATCAGGGAATATTAAATGAATATGTTCAATCTATTTTAATAGAAGAAAATTTACAATATTGCGAGTCTAAGATAAGTGAAGGTGGAAGCGGATCTATTGATGTAAAGCTATAATCTTATGCCTTTTTGTAAAATTTAAGATAAAAGGGATTGACCCCGTTCCAAATTTTACATTACTGTTTGATTGGTACTAATTATCCTATTTACTTGGGATAGTTTGGGATCATACGCAATTTGGGACTGTTGCCAATCAACTAAAAAACTTTTTAAAATAATCTCTTCCTAAAACATCGTTTTTATGCTAAGATAAGAGTATAATCAACTCTTAACAAAGCAAAACTATGTTAAAGGAAAATAATAAAACTATCAAACTATTTACTTCTACAGAAGAAGAGATAATAGAGAAATTAGTTAAAGAAGATCACGCTTTTAGAAAACTAAATGAAATAATAGATTTTGAAAAATTAATAATTCCTTATCGTAAACTATACAGCAACACAGGAGCAGAAGGCATTGATGTTGTTAAAGGATTTAAAGCTCTCTTAATTCAATTCTGGGAAGATTATTCAGACAGAGAAATGGAAAAAGTCTTAGAAGAAAATGTTGCTGTTAAATGGTTTTGCGGATTTGAACTTTTAGAACAAACGCCGGACTATACTTACTTTTGCAAATTAAGAAAAAGATTGGGAACTAAAAATATCGCCGATTTATTCAATAATATAAATGAAATTTTAAAAGAAAAAGGATTATTTGGAAATGTTTTTAAATTCATAGACGCTTCTTCTATCGTCAGTAAAACCGCTTTATGGGAAGAAAGAGACAAGGCTATTGAAAATGGAGAAGAGAAATTAAACAACGCTAATGTTAAAAAATACGCTACAGACAAAGACGCTCGCTGGGGAGCAAAAAGTAAAACTAAAATCTGGTACGGATTTAAAAGACATCACAATGTTGATATGCGCTATGGACTGATAGATAAACTTGCCGTTACTCCCG
>JAYEKL010000008.1:0-5562 GCA_034660995.1 Patescibacteria group bacterium
CATATATTGAACGCCTCCGTAAATAATTACTAATGTAGCAACAATTGCGACAAAACCTAAAATCCAATTAGTAACATTCATGATAGCTTGTCTAATATCAGTTGGAACTCCAGCTGGCATACATGTTGCTCCCCAAGTAGAAATGTCAGCTGCTGCAGCAAAGGCAGTACTATAACTGAAAGCGAATGCAAAAGCCATTACCGACAAAGCTGAAATACTTTTTGTTAAATTTTTCATTTTTTTCACCTCCTTTCAAGTTTTTATGAATTTATTTTTATGTTGTTTGAAAATAAGTTTTATTATCCTAAATTTATTACTATTACTTCTACTATTCCATAAGCTAAGCCACAAATAACTAGACCCATAAATGCGTATGTTAGAGTTTTCTTTCCGCTTTCCGCTTTGCTTTCATCTCCTGCTGAAGCTAGGTATTGTATTCCTCCATAGATAACCATTAAAACAGCAACCATTGAAACAAATCCCAAAATCCAATTAATTAAATTCATTAATGCGTCTTCAAGATCTGTTGGAACACCGCCTGGTTTTGGTGGAGCTCCCCATCCTGCTGGTGCTGCTGCTATTGCCAAGTTTGTAGTTAGTAAGCAGTAGGCAGAAATTATAGACATCGTAATTTTTTTCTTATTCATCATTGTGGTGTTACGGATTTAATAGGTTGTATTTGATTTATACATAAAAATTTTATTATGTAAGTATCACGGTGGTTATCACGCGCATAATGGCATAGGCAAAACCAGCAACAATTAATCCAAGCATTGCGTAATATATTATTTTTTTGGATAAATCTGCTTTTTGAGCATCTCCTGAAGAAGATATATAGTTAATTCCTCCCCAAATTATAGCTATAACCGAAAGTAATGTGACAAACCATAAAAGCCAATTGGTCAGATTTATTATTCCTTGATCAATGTCATCTGAAAGATTGAAAATATCATCTGGAAGTGCCCATTGAGCATTTGCTTGGCCAGTTAAAGCGAAAGACAGAATCGCCAAAACAGAAAAAGTAAATAAGATTGATAGTTTATTTTCTTTCATTGTATTTATTATTACACTTTTTTATTGTCTAGTCAAATATACTAAAAAAGTCATATTAACATATTAACATGTAAAGTAAGTCTACTACTTATTATATTGTTCGACTTTATGGAGAACTATTGCATATAATGATTTCTGTGCGTATAACTTCTCCACAAGGTCGAAGAATATTAAGTGGGATACTTAATACTTAATACTAGATACTTTATACTTAAATTAGCGAAAAACCTACTCCTAACCCCTTCTAAGAGGGGAATAATCGCCAGTCCCTAGGTATTGTTTAAAATAACAAGAACGGAGTTTTAAGAGCGAAGGAGTATAGTTTAATCATATTGGTCAAATTGACACCTTTCTAGCTAAAAATCATATCTAATAAGACAATAATTGCGAAAGAGAATCCTATAACAAAAACTCCCAATAATGAATATTTTATAATCTTTTTTGCATTCTCGGCTTTTTGAGCATCTCCAGATGAAGCGACATAATTAATTCCTCCCCAGATTAAGAAAGTTACCGCAATCATAAGCCCAAATCCCAAAACCCATTTTATCGTATCGTCTAAAACATCTTCAACTGATTTTACTGGGATACCTGCTGGCAAACAATCTGGCGTACAGTTGAACATAGTTTCTCCTGGGTCACATAAGTCTCCGTCTCCATCATCATCAGTGCCAGGACCTGCCCCTACGCATCCACCTGTTTCTCCTCTTGCTACATTTTTATTAGTATTAAGTGGTGAAGAGAATGAAATAACAATTAACGCTATTATAGTTATTATAAGATATTTTTTTTTCATCTTTTTATTTTTTAGTAACAATAAAATTTAGATATTTTTCATTAACAGAACTTAAGCTATTTTTTGCTTCTGTATATTCTAATTGCATCGTGTAGAGCATCGGTCGCTAAATTTGAGCAATGCATCTTAGTAGGCGGGAGTCCTTCAAGGCTTTCTGCTATATCTTTATTGTTTATTTTCATTGCTTCAATTAAGGTTTTTCCTTTTGCTAAATCTGTAATCATTGAAGAAGTTGCAATCGCGGTTACGCATCCCAATGTTTCAAACTTTATATCTTTTATAATATCTTTATTTATCTTTAAATAAATTTTCATTAAATCTCCACAAATTGGATTTCCAGCCTTTCCTATTGCATCTGCTTTTTTCATTTTACCATTATTGTGTGGATTTGTAAAATGCTGAATTACTTTTTTAGTATACATATGTGTAAGAATTTTTAATTTTTAATTTTGTAATTTTTTGAGCCATGGGCTCATCAGCCTGTGGCTGAAAATAATGATTAAATTTTTAATTTTTAAACAATTATCTTTATTTTAAAGCATTAAGTCTTTGTGTCAAATGGCAGTTATTTTAACATAACAGTTATACATAGCAATTTCAATTGTTAAAATGTTTAAATGTTATTTTGTTAAAATGATTGTGCCTGTGGATAACTTTTCTTGCATGCTTCTTTAATAATGATAGAATAGTATTAGGAGGATTGATATTTAATGTTTAAAGAAAAAAATCCATTTGGTTTTCCTTTGAAGGTAGTCTTGTCTATAATGGCAAAATTTAAAGGAAAGCAACCCGGTCTAAAAACGTTAACTTTTTTCAACAAATTTGATAAAAGCTCTGACGTTTTTTCTTTTACTATTTCCATTTATAATTTTAGACTGTAGAAGAATGTTTTTGTCTCGAAGGAATGCGTAGATGTCATCTCGACTGGAGCGATAGCGAAATGGAGAGATCTGTAAATACACTATACCTAGCAATTAGGATAGTTGATATTAATTAGATAGTCTTGTAAAATTTGTAACGGGATTCATCGGGATTCGAAATGACAGTTATAAAAAGTGTTCTCCTATATCCTAAATCTATTAATTGCTTATTATGTTTTCATTTGTAAAAACAATCCCATAGGTTTGATCAGTCTTTAAATTTGTTTCTATAATGTTTTCGTTATAATTTTTAATGTTTAAACCTTGTGATCTCCAAACCGTTTTCCAGTCGTTTGGCAATTTTATTGTTCCGGTGAAGTTGCTTCCCCTGCTTCCAAGCTGTTTTTGAATCAGTATATTATATTTATCGGCAGGTTTTGTGAAAGAGTCAAAATTTATTTTATATGGCAACTGGTATTTATAAGTTATTTTGGTTGTTTCTTGCGGGCTTACATAAACCCAATTTCCAAAAACTGTTTTTCCAGATTCTTCAAAAATATGTGTTCCAGAATCAGGATCAATTTTTATGGTGTCTTCAATTTTTTTAACATCTAAATCTACCGCAAAATCGCTATAATCAATTGGCGGTTCGTATTTTTGTGTCGTATGTCCTTTAGCTTCAAGTAAAATACTTCCCAATGGAACATATACTCTTAGGTAATCAGAGTTTACTCTATTGTACCAGTCAAAATTACTATTTCCACCTGAATGTTTTCTTGTAATTATAACGGTATTAACTATTGATCCGTTGCTCAAGATCTCTGTTTCGTGACTAATTTGCTCATCTATAACAGCGTCTGTTTTATAACCGTTTATATTAGTATGAATAACACTTAAATAGTCACCGCTTGAGTTTAGTACTTGCCCTCCCCATCCTCTTTTAATTATCATATTTTCTATCTCAGAATCTCTATGATAAAGTATTATATGTTTTTCTTTGAGACTTTTTTCCAAGGCATCAATAAAGCTTAAATATTTTTGAATTTTTTCTTGAGAGTCTAAATCAGCGGTAGAAAGTAATTCCTCAATTATTTTTGGAGCAAAGTCTGATAAGAATTTTTTAGGCTTATTTTCTTTTTTATCATATAACTCTTCAACTTCTAGCTGGGTTTGAGCTAGAAAATTTTCTTTACTAATAGCTGTTCCGTATTCTTGCATTTCTATTGGCCCCGTTACTTCTAGCATTTTTTCTATTACATCAGGAGTTATTGCGATAACTCCGTCAACAGTTGGCCCGCCTGTTTTTTCATAAAAGAGGGCTATTTTTTTTGCGCTTGTAGGAAAATCGGCAAACCAATTTGCGTCATGAATACTCCAAGCAGCGCTTATTTTTTGAATAGGCATTGGAGGAACTATTTTTTCTTTTAATTGTCCGTCTGGATTAAATATTCCGTCAATAAATAAATTTTTTATCTCACCATTTTCTATATCTAAAATTCCATAACTTCCTATAAATCCTCCAGTTGCTCTCATTTCGCTGTTATTTTGAAATAAAAGCAGATATTTTTGTGAACGATTATTTCCAAGTATTTCAGTTATTGTTTCAAAATCTTCGGATAAATTTTTAAAATTGTTAGCTATTGCGGGTAATTCTTTTTTGCTTAGTTTCATTTTTTCTTGGAATTTATCTGGGATATAGTTTAAATCTATCTTGTCTAAATTATTTTCCGCATTTTTTAAATTTAGCGCTATATCGCTAATACTTGTTTGTAAATTTAATGAAGAGCCTATCAAAAAGTTTTCTTTATCTAACTTAGATATTTTTTCAAGAAGCGCTGAAATGTTTTTTCCTGCTAAAGATATATTTTCTCCAGCTTCTGCAAGATTTTTTGCTGTTGAGATTGGAGTGTTAATTGGTAAATCACTTATAGTTCCAGTTATGCCAAGTCCAAAATTTTCAATTGATGTTTTTGTTTTTGAAAAGTTTAATCTTGCGGAATCAAAATTATTTGCGCTATTTTGAAAGTTTTGATTTGATACTGATTGTTCAGCTTGTTTTAAATAATCATAAGCTTCTGAGCTTGCTCCAAGAATTTTTCCTTTTTCTTCAACTCCTTTTTGAATAAATGACAATGAAAAAACTGTAAGTGATACAATAACAACGGTTAAGACAAAAGAAACAAACGATTTTTGCCATAAAAGTGAAAGCTTAAATTTTGGCTTAGTCAGTTTTACTTTTGGTATTAGATTGGGCTTTGCGATATGTTTGACAGGTGGGCAAGGTTTCGCCTTTTTTCGCTTTTTAATAGATGAACACAGGCGCTTACTATTGGAAATTGTCTTTTTAAAATTTAATTTTTTTGAAAGAACTGCTTGTTTTGTAGATTTTTCTTTTTGGTCTTTTCTCTTTGTGATTTCAAAGACAGTTTTTTTCCTGTTTGTCTTTTCATTTATAATTTTTTCTCTTCTCTTTCTTTTTTTCTCTTTTTCATCAGAAAAACAACGCAAATCAATAACGCCTTTCATTTTTTGATCTCCTTTTTGATATAGGAGCTTTGATTTTTTATTTGGAATTATGTCCATAGTCTGGATATTAAGATATTGGAAATTGGGATATTAGATATATAAAATTTACTCATTTATTGTGGGAATAGGTTTGTAACCATAACTATACGAAACCATAAATTAATCTTTCAGATAAAAAGTTTTTAGCATTATTAATGACACTAAAGTTGCCAATTTTAGAAATTACACATTTGCGTGTTGTCATTCCTGTGGAGACAGGAATCCAGACGCAATATCTTTAGTTTTTAGAATATCATTATAATAATTGAAATATCAGCTAATCTCACA
>JAYEKL010000009.1:0-25536 GCA_034660995.1 Patescibacteria group bacterium
ACTGTATAACATACATAACCTATATTAGAACATAACAACCATTATGTCAAGAATAAAATCATTTTAACAGCTAATAATTAAACTCACTGCGTATTAATTTCTACTGCTCAGCCAGCTGGCGGATTGGCCAAATTCTCCAAAAATTTTGTAGACACGCGATTAATCGCGTCTCTACTCGGGCTAAACCTCAAAAATTATTTTAAAAATTATACCTCATCCGCACGAGGCAGACGTAATGAAACTAATACGCAGTGAGTCTAATTAACAATAGCTTTTATTCACTTTTTATCCTATTTTTCAACGCCTCTTTCGCTATTTTTCGGTCATCCCAAGGAATTTTTTTCTCTCCGCAAATCATAAATTGTTCCGCGCCCTTTCCAGTTATCATAATTAAATCACCGCTTTTAGCAATAATAATAGCCTTTTTAATGGCCTCTTTTCTACCTGATATCCTAAATAAATCTTTATTTAATTCTTTATTTTTAATTCCAGACATAACTTGATCCATAATATCTTCAGGATTTTCGCTATAAGGATCTTCGTTGGTAATAATAACTATACCTGCATATTCTTCCGCCAAAGCTCCCATTTTAGCGCGATAGGTCTTATCTCTATCTCCTGTTCCACCCAAAACTGCGATCATTTTATTTTTTATATGAGGTTTAACAACTTCATAAACCTTTTTTAAAGAATCTGGTGAATGAGCGTAATCAACTATAACTTCAAAATTCTGTCCTTCATCAATTTTTTCCAGCCTGCCTGGAATATTTTCTATAGATTCCAATGCCTTTTTAATCGCAATTGGTTTTATATTTTCTGCCAAACCAACTGCCGTAGCCGCTAAAGAATTATAAATATTAAACTCACCTATAAGCGATAATTTTACAGCCATTTGTCCTTTGTCAGTTTTAATCTTAAACTCTGTTTCTTTTTCTTTTAAAACCATCTCCGCTGCCCTAATCAATTTCACATCATTTATTTCTTTATATCCTTTTAAGCTAAAAGCGTACTTTCTCACTTTTTCAAATTCAAAAAAACTTCTCAAATCTTCATCATCATAATTAATTATTAAATTTTCTAATTTATTAGTAAGCAAAGCCTGATGAGAATTTTTATAATTTGCATAAGTTTTATGATAGTCAAGATGATCACTCATCATATTTGTCAAAACAACAGTTTGATAGGAAACTCCCAAATGTCTATGCTGAACAAGCCCGTGCGAAGAAATTTCAACGACTACAAAATCGCACTTTTCTTTTACCGCTTTTCTTAAAAATTTTTGAAAATAAAAAGGTGAAGTTGTAGTTAATTTCACATCATTAAGCCATTTTTTTTCTCCTATCTGAAAATTAGCAGTGGAAAGCATCGCAACTTTATATCCACCTTCTTCTAAAATTTTCACAATCATATTAGTAGTTGTTGTCTTACCCTTTGTTCCCGCAACACCAATTGCCTTTATTTTTCTACCTAGAAAACCATAAACAGTCACAGCCAAAATAGCTCTTATTTTATGAGTAAACAAAATAAAATTATAAGGAATTATTTTTCGCAAGGATTGTTTAAATTTGTATAACATAAGTTTAATTTATTATTTATTAAAAGATTTTACCAACTCCACAAAATTCTTCGGCTTATATCTCTCCCACTCCTCCTGCTTCATATAAAGCATTTTATATTCAATCTTTTTTTGTCTTTCGTTTGCGTCTTTACACCACTGTTTTAATCTTTTAATTTTCAACAAATCATTTAAATCTTCCCGCCCTTTTGTTTCAATTATATAAATAATTTTATCGTCAACTTTCACAAAAAAATCCGGGATGTAATAAGATATTGAATTGTCAGTGTTCCTATAATCTATTCTAAAATTTATTTTAGAATAATTTTTGGCAAAAGAAATTATATCATCGCATCTTTCCAAAAAATCAGCAAAATCAAGCTCAAGTTGACTGTCGCCAACAATTTTATTAAACGCGCTTTTTTTAGGCAGAAGATACGCTTGATCGTTTACGACAAACGGCTGGCTATCGCTTACTTTGAGATAATTTTTTATTTCTGCGTCGCCGACATCCTGAACCGTTAAACTATTAATCTCCTTTTTAAAAGTTTCTCTGATTGTTTTAGTCGCTTCAAGCTCGGATAAATTTTTTAAGATATTTAAATCATCCAAATCAATTTTTTCCGTAAACAAATAATCACTTACGAATTCTTTTACTTTGCCAAAAAGAATATCATAACAGCCGAATAATCTTAACTCTTTCATAATCGCTTGCGCAAAAAATCCAATTGCGCTTTGATAATTTGGTTCAATATTAGAATCTAAAATTGTTGTGTGATGTTTTTGATCGTCAATAACCGCCTTAAAAGTTATCTCTTTTTTTTCTTCATCGCTAAACTGTTTTATTTTAATCTTTTTGAACTGAAATCTTACGACATTCAAATCAGACAAATTTTTGTATTCTCTCTGAATTCTCGGCGTAAGAATCGGCAATTCAATATCAAGTTTTGAAATATCTTTTTTTGAATTTTTATTATCAATTTCAACAACAGTCGGCGCGATTGGCTTAGATGTTTTATACATACTTCTTTTTTCCAAATCAACGCCTTCCGCTTTAATTGATTCAACAAATTCCATAAACGCCGGCGTGCCAATAACGCTTACATATTCTCCAACATTATCTTGTCCGAAAAACATTCGCCTTAATCCTCTTCCTAATGTTTGCTCTGGCAAGATATTCGCTTTGGACGAAAACGCTCTTAAACCGACAATCGTAACCACATTTTTAACATCCCATCCTTCTTTCAACATTAAAACCGAAACTATAACTTTGAAAGGGCTTTCATTGCTGTCTATTTTATTTGCTTGTTTTCTTAATTTTTCCAGTTCTTCTTTGCTTTTGCCAGTCATATTTTCTGAAACCTCACCGCTTCTATTTGTATGAATAGTTAAAATCGCTCCCTTCAAATCAGAGTAAGTTTTTTCTAAATACTCCTGAACGTCATCACAATTTGTCGTGTCATCAGTCATTATAAAAAGAATTGATTTTTTGCCCGTCGGTTCCAATTCTTTATATGTTTTTTTCCATTCCGCGACTCCCAAATTTATAAAATCTTCGTATTTTTCCGTGAATAAAGCGCTTTGTTTTTCTTGCAGTTTTGCTCTGCTTGCCTCGTCTGGCACAACAGGATTTTTTACTACTTCCTGGCGAATTGCTTCCACAAGAGGATAATCGGAAACTGTCTGGACAAATATGCCTCCCTTGTCATGTTTCGGTGTAGCAGTCAGATCAATTTGCAAAGAAATCTTTTTGCCTTTCAATATTAAGCCGTTATTGATATCCTGAATTGACTTGAACCACGCCATTTTTGGATTATGAATATGATGCGCTTCGTCATTAATAACAACAAGCTCATCAATATTTCTAACAATCTCGCCCAAATCGATTCTTTGCTGATTAGTTTTAGCTACTGGACGATTTCCCAAGAAATAATCAGTTGAGTTTTCGTCTTCAAAGCTTGACTCTCTAACATCGCTTTCAAAAACGCGATGGATATTTGTTAAAAATATATTGCCCATGTCAGAAATATTTCCGATCTCGTCCTGCAAATGCAATGTAATTTGAAAATCATCCTGCCAATTTTGTCCGTCGTATCCATTATCAGGCAAAACAGGGTCATCGTAAAAAACTCTTAACCCGACAAAGTCTGCTTTTATTCTTTCCAAAACAATAATATTCGGCGTAATCAGCAAAAAGTTTTTGGCAAGCCCTGAATTTTCTTCATACGATTTATGAAAATAAGCCCATACTAAAAGCAAGCTCATCACTTTTGTTTTCCCGCTTCCTGTCGCCATTTTGATAACAAATCTCAGCCAGTCCTCCGGAAACATCCCGCCGCTCACCGCTCCGCTGGAATCAAATTTCATCAGATCATATTTGCTTTGAACACGGTCAACTTCATACAACCAGATAATTGTTTCAACCGCTTCTCTTTGCGCGAAATAATATTTAAACGACGCGACTATTCCACTTTTATCAAGAATATTATGCTCTTCTTTAAACCACCAATTCAAAAGAGATTTTGAGGTCTCGCTCGCACCGTCATAATTATCATCCCGCCATTTTTTGACTTTTTTTCTAAGCTCCGCGACCAAAGGTGGCAGAAGTTTTTCATATCCCTTCTCCCTCAAATCTTCATCCGCCGGAAACCACCTGATTTCAGGATCAAGTATCGCATAAGGAGATTTTGGAAAGTTTTTGTGTAAGGCCATAGAATTTGCTTAAATTTTACTGTGGATAAATTGCTATTGACATTCTATTCAAATAACATATAATTAAAGTGTCTTTCAGTTCTTCCATAGAACTGTTAGGGTTATACATCCTAGAGCCATCCTCTTAATTGAGGGTGGTTTTGTTTTTTAATCTTTCGTGCGATGTTTTAAATTTTTACCCCAGAATTCATCTATATTTTTTAAATCGCAATAGCCATTTCCGCCAGTTTTTAACTCATGAGATATATTGTCTTTTGAAGAATAAATATAAACTTTTTTACCCTTATTTCTTATATAACTTACCAATGCTAGAAAATCAGCATCACCGCTAAATAAAACAGCTGTATTGTATTTATCTACATTATGTACAGCGTCAATGGTCATTTCCACATCCATATTTCCTTTTTCCATTATAGACTCGCTATTCTCACTTATAACAGAAATTCTTTTTAGTTCTTTTTTTCTTACCGTAAAACCAAGTCCCTTTTTGAGATAAGTAAAAAATCTATGTTTCCCGTTTAAATCATAATCTCTCGTCCCTTTTTTGGATAAGCGTCATAATAAAAAATTTTAATCTTGCTAGCATTAAAATTTTCATTAAAATAATTTCTAAGATTTTTATATTCAATAAACCTTTTTGCGGACTTTACAGCATTCCAAACATTTGACGCGTCTATAAAGACATAGATTATATTATTATTATCTTTTTTAAATTTATTTTTTAAAATTTTTGAATGTAATGACATAAATTTATTTTATTTATTTCGCTGGTTCTATAGTGGTAATAGGACTGTGGGATTTGATATAAGACTATTCTTTACATTCTGTATTAATTTCTCAATACGAAACTTTGATCTTATATTTGTTAGTTATTTTATTGTTTTGATTTACAGCTTCTTCTATATCAGAAAAAATGTAACTGTCATATTTTTTTAAGTCATGATCAAATTTATCGTCCTCACTTATTATTGCAGTAGCATTACCCTTCAAATAATCTGGTATTTCATTTATATTCTGTTCAATAGATTTTCCATCCAAATAAATTTTATCAAAATTATAACCAAATATTTTCATTTCACTAATAGAGTTTTCATTCATTTTAATTCCATAGCCCTTATCGTCTTTAATTATTTTTGGCATAAATGATTCTTCTTTGTCAAATAAAAATAAAATAGGAACATAAACATCTTTATTAAAATGTTTGCCAGTTCTTAAAAATTTATTACGAGCCAAATTTATTTTATCAATAAACTCAGCGTCAAAAAAATCCTTATTTTTTGGCTTTATACAAACAACTGAGAAAAGACTTCTATTTGCTGGCTGACGCTTTTTCCTTTCTTCTTTTAAAAAAAATATAAAATCATTTAGACTATTATCCTTTAATGAAAAAATTCTACACTCATATTTTGAATCAAGATTCAAAGATTCAATTAATCCTTTCATATAATTATCAGTAGCTATAATATCGCAATATGGTAAATATGCTGAAAGCATATCTATATCATTAGAATCGCTATTTTTCCCTTTTCTTTCTTTATGCGAAAGGTCTTTTGCCCATAACTGACAAAATATATCTATATTAGAAATATTCGCAAAGCCATCAGAATCAATGAATTCTTCTGCCTCTTCAATAGAAATATTATGATGATTTAACAAATAAATATAATCATATTTTAACTTATTTTTATAAACTTTTCTACTACTTGCTATTTCTTTTTTGTGTTGATCTTTATATTTAACACCACTTTTTCTTATTTGTTGCAGAATATTAATTGAATTGTCAGAAAAATTAAAATTTTTAAAAGATACATCAATATCAAAATTTTGCATTCTTTTGTCAGGATTTTCTCTAAATATAAACTCCCAATCTTTCCTCTGTGAACATTGTTTTTTATTGAAAAAATTTAATAGACAATCTTCAAATTGAACATTTGCAATTTCCCAATGTGTATTTAATGATGTTTGACCTAAATATTTTTGATAATTTCTTGTTGCTTTTATTAATTCTTTATTCACAAAAGCAGCTGTTTCAGTCTTTATTATAAAACTATCAGGAACGACAAATTTTTCTTCATCAACACCTTTTTTAATTTCTGTGAACTAATGAGTCAACTCTCGGTTTAACTTTTTTGTTTATACCAGTTTTAAGTTTAGCTATATCACTGATAAAATTTTGATCTAAATAAATTATTAATTTTTTCATCGTAAATAAATTTAATTGTAAATTCTACATTAGGGTTCCACAGCCCTGTCGGGACTATGGAACCAACGAATTTTTTTTATTTTAAACATTAACCTCCACCACCTTTGTCGTATCATTCCCAAAAATATCCACAACCTTAACAGCGATTTTTCTGGCGCCTTTGGGGACTTGTTTGAAAGCGGAAGTTAATTCAAGCTTTCTGTCTTTTTTGGTTCTAAACGATTGCCATTCGTTTTCAAAAATATAATTGCCCGTCCAGACCGATTTTTCTTTCTTTGTTTTTTCGTCAATAATTTTTATAATCTCTCGCTTACTTTCAAAATCAAAATCAACCGCCCAGTAGTCAACCCAGTCCATCCATTTTTTGGTTAGAACTTCTTTTTCAATAATATCGCTTTCTTTATCTTTTGAAATTTTTATAACTTGCCCGTTTTCAATAACGACTTTGCTTCCGCCGGATTTTAATTTTTCCTCCACTTCGCCGGTGTTGTCTTGATTATAAAAAACGGAAAAATCAGACAGTTCAACCGCTATTTCTTTAACCCCCCTAACCCCCCTTATCAGGGGGGAATTTGATGGGCAAATAATCGGCTTTATATCTATATAGGCGACATCGTAAAATTTTACTTGTCCTTTTTCAACCGCGCGTTTGTCAAAAACTTCTCGCGGGATAATTCTGAACCTTGCTTCAACTCCTTGTTTGGAAAGTTTTGAAAAATCAAGTCCCATTTCATAATCAAATCCCAAAACATCAAATTTCAAAATCTCTTTTTCTTTACATTCTTTAATCGCATCATTTACAAAATCCTGCGTAATCGGCGTATTTACGGATCCAATTACCACTAATCTGTCCTGTTTTTTGCCGACAAAATTATTAAAAGAATCAACTGGCTGGGCTTTGTAAGCCGCTAAAATTAATTCCACAAATTCTTTTTCTTTTTTCTCTCGCTGTTTTCTTTTTTCCTCTTCCCGTAGGTTTTCATTTATATCAACAAAATGCTCTCGCTCGTATCTGCCGATATTCAAAATCTCAAACGCCCGAAAATCTTTTCCCTCTTTTTTCAATTCCCTCTGAACCCCGATCATTCTTTTTCTTGTCGTATGAATTGAAAACCGACCCAAATCCGACCCGATCCATTTTCTCCCTAATTTCTCCGCCACCGCCATAGTCGTCCCCGACCCGCAGAAAAAATCAGCAACTAAATCACCTTTATTTGAACTGGCTTCAATAATTCTTTCAATTAATTTTTCTGGTTTTTCAGTTGGATATTCTGATTTTTGCATGGGTGCGACTTCGTTATCAAACCATATATCAGAAATTAAAGAGCCCTTGCTTTCGTTTAAATAAACTTTTAATCTATATCCATTTTGTGTTTTATATATTTTACCTTCATCCCAAAATTTTTCTAATTTCTCAAGAGAATAAAGCCACTGATCCTTTATTCCTCTAAATTCAAAATTTTTTCTTTTTGAACTTCTTTGAGATCCTCCAGCAATTAAAGCTACAGTCTGGTATTGACCTTTACTATCATTTTTACTAAAAGCTTTTAATTGTTCAGATGAATATTCTTTATATATTTTATTAAAAGAAAAATTATTGTCTTTTGTGTAATAAAATATATTATCATACTGATTGCCAAATCCTTTAGATTGAGCTTTTGGACTATTTAATTTTTTCCAAGAAATCTCATTTCTAAAATTACCATTCCCAAAAATCTCATCCAAAACCAATCTCATATAACTATTAACCCGCCAATCACAATGAACATAAATACTCCCATCTTCCGACAGTAAATTATGCATCAATTTTAACCGCTCATAAATCATCGCGATGAAACTGTCCGCTCCTTTTCCCCAAGTGTCGCGGTAAGCGATCTCTTCAATCACGGACGGCTTTTTTGTAAATTCTTCATCTCCAATTTTTATATCCATTGAAAAATCCGCTCCGACATCAAAAGGCGGATCAATATAAATCAGCTTCAAGCCGCCCTGTGCTTCTATCTCTTTTCTTAAAGGACCGTTCTTCAAAGACGACAAAATTAGTTTGTTATCTCCCCATATAAGTTTATTCGTCCAGCCCTTAATCTGCCGTCCGGAAGTATCAAAAAGAGTTCTCTGTGATTCCATTTTCTCCTCGCTTCTCGGCTCGTCAATATGCTCAATCGTCTGAAACGGCAAAACGGTATTTGTAATTTCATTAGTTTTCCCGTTCCAAACCAGTTCCACCTCCTTTTTGTCGTCAAAAAGCAAAAACCGATATTTCTCCGGCAACGGCTTATTTTTATCAAGACACTTCACAACATCCCGTTTTTCACTGTCTGTTAGATTCATAATGTTTTAATTTATAAAAATAATTCTGCCAACTCATCAAAATTTTTTAGTGAGCCTCCCCCAGCACAGCAGGGGGCTTCCAAGCCCTTTAGAAAAGTTTTAATTGCTTAGATGCTTGATGTAGTTTTTTATTATATCGGATGTAACTTCGTCTCCGACAGTTCTGACGAAAAACCCTCTTTCCCAAAGATTAGTTTTCCAAAGCCTTAAATCTTTCATTATATCTGGAAAGTTTTCTTGAACTACTGATGATGAAATGCTTTTAAGCATTCCAACGACTTTAGAGATAGAATAGCGCGGCGGGAATGATATAAAGATGTGAACATGATCTTCTGAGATTTCTAGCTCTTCTATTGTCATATCATGGTTTTGGGCAATTTCTTTGATCGTGTCTTCAATTGTTTTTCTTACTTCTGGTCTTTTTATATGCCTTCTTCTCTTTGGCGACCAAACTAGGTGATATTTGGTATCATATGTTGTATGGTGAGTTTTCCTTATGTTATTTGTCATATGATAATAATACCATATTTAGACATTGCGTTTAAGGTGTGTCTTTCATCCCTCACTACAAGTGAGGGCTTTCAGCCACGGGGTAGTAATACCACTATATTATAGGTTTTGTCTTAATTTATTTCACAAAACTAAATATAACAACCAATAGATTCTGAATCCGCCAGCCGGCGGATCAGAATGACAATGTAACAATTTATTTATTTGTCTTTCTGATTATAAACAAATATTTTATACCTTCAATTATTACTACTTCTACAGCGCAAATAAATAAGATCAACGACCAATCATATAAATCAAGCGAAACGGTTTGCAAAACTTTCTGCAAAAACGGATGATAAATTGCTGCTAACTGGAAAGCAAGACCAAGAATAACCGCGCCTACTAAATATTTATTTGAGAAAATGTTTTTCGCTAAAATTGAATGCCGCAAGGATCGAATAAAAAAAACATAAACCAAAGAATCAATAGCAAGAATTGAAAAGGCAATAGTGCTTGCTCTTTGAAATTCGCCAGTAACATTAAGAACATACCAAAACACCGCTAAAGCCAAAATACCGCTAGCAACGCTAATTGCGACAATTAGTACTTTGATCTCAAAATTTAATAGTGGTTCATCTTTTTTACGTGGAGAGTCTTTCATAATGTTAGGTTCTTTAGGCTCAAGCGTCAAAGCTACATCGGGAAACCCATCCGTCACAAGATTTATCCATAAAATCTGTGCAGCAACCAAAGGAACAGGAAGTCCAACAATAAGACTTCCTGCAATAATTATAACCTCGCTAAAACTATCAGAAACAAGATATAGAATAACTTTTCTTATATTCTCATAAATAACTCTTCCTTGTTCAACTGCAGTTATGATAGTTTTAAAATTATTATCCAAAAGAACAATATCTGCTGTTTCCTTGGCAACTTCTGTTCCACTGCCAAGCGCAACTCCAATATCAGCAGATTTTAGCGCTGGCGCGTCATTTACCCCATCTCCTGTCATTGCTACAACTTCACCTCTACTTTGCCAAGCGTCAACAATTCTTGATTTGTGATGAGGTGAAACTCTGGCATATACTTTTATTTTATTAACAATATTATTAAATTCTTTTGTACTCATCTGATCTAACTTCTCTCCATCTAAGATATTATTATCATCAACTTTCATTCCGAGTTCATTAGCAATAGTTTTCGCAGTAATACAATTATCCCCTGTTATCATAATAGTTTTAATACCAGCTTCTTTGGCAAGTTTTATCGTATCTTTTGCTTCTCTCCTTAAAGGATCTTTGAGAGCGATAAGTCCGACAAAAACAAGTTCATTTACTACTTTATCTTCATTTTCTTCTTTAAATTTTACGGAAATATCATTTTCAAAACTACGAAAAGCAACACCTAAAACTCTAAGACCCTTCTTACTTAAATCGTTCTGTTTTCTCTTAAGGAACTTAAGATCATCCTCTGTCATTTTTCTTTTCTCACTTTCAACCAAAACATATTTTGATCTATTTATTATTTCTTCAGGAGCCCCTTTTACATACATCTTATAATCATCTGAATTTTCTTTATTCAAAGTAGCCATTAATTTTCTCTCTGAACTAAATGGTATTTCCTCAATCTTTAAAAAATCTTTTTTAATCTTTTCTGGGTCAAACCCTACAGTTATTCCTGATTGCAGTAAAGCCCTTTCAGTGTAATCTCCATGAATTTTCCATTTTTTTAACTCGTCGTCAGGATTTTCTATTATAGCGTTATTACATATCATTCCTATTTTAATAGCGATCATATGATCCAATCTATGCCTTTCTTCTTCTATAATTTTAATACGTTTACTTTTTTCTTTTGTTAAAGAAAATTCTGAAGCCATAGTAATTATATGGTCAACTTGCATTTTTCCTTCAGTGAGCGTTCCCGTTTTATCCGTACAAATTACAGTTGTGCTTCCAAGAGTTTCTGCCGCGACTAATTTTCTAACCAAAGAACCTTTTTTCAAAATTCTTTGCATTCCAATCGCTAAAATTACCGTAACAGCCACTAAAAGTCCTTCCGGTATAGCGGCAACAGCAATCGCCACGGAAGTAATAAAAATTTCCTCAAATTTAATTCCTCTAAATAATCCAATAGCAACAATAGCAACAACCATTACAAGCGTTAATATACCAAACAGTTTACTAAATTCAGCTAATTTAATTTGCAAAGGAGTTTTTTCTTTTTTTGTTTCTTTTAAAAGCAAAGCAATTTGTCCAAATTTTGTATTGATACCAGTTGAGCTTACAATTATCATCCCCCTCCCTCTGACTACAGAAGTCCCCATATACGCCATATTCTTTTTACTTTCAGAAACACCTTTTTGATTCAATGTTTCAACGAGTTTACTTACAGGAATAGATTCTCCAGTTAGACTTGATTCATTAATATCAAGTTCGTGAACTTCTAAAATTCTTCCGTCCGCTGGAACTCTATCACCTGCTCTCAAAACTATAATATCCCCTGGAACAATATCAATAGAATTTACTTCTTTTTCAATTCCATCTCTAATCACATACGATTTATGTTCAATCATCTGTTTTAATCTCTCCAACGCGCATTCAGCTTTTGTTTCTTGTATAAATCCAACGACAGCGTTAATCATAACCGCAAAAATAATAACTCCCGTATCTATAAATTCTTTTAAAGCAAAAGAAACAAAGGCTGCTATTAAAAGTATATAAACCAAAGGACTTTTAAATTGACTAATTGCAACATCTAAACTTGTAAATTTTTCCTTTTTAGGAAGCTCATTTTTCCCATATTTTTTTAGTCTTTTTTCCACTTCATCCGCTGATAATCCGGATTTTGAAGAATTTAAATTTTGCAAAACATCTTTTAGACCTAAATTACACCAATTTTCTTGTTTCATTTTTTGTCTTAATTTATTTTATAAATTTTCTGCATCGCCTTGACGACAATTTAAAATTTTACTTGTTTATACCTTTAAAATACCACGAATTCATCTTTTAAGCAAAAAAAGTAGTGAAATAAACACCTTTATTCACTGTATTTATCTTGTCACTAACCAGCGTGTCAACAATAGAACTAATTAAGAGCTAATCATCCCCTTTCTTGAGAGAGGCAAGAGGTGTGTAACAAGCTTTTTAACACACCCCCAACCCCCTCTCTAGAGGGGAATTATAAGAAAATCAGTAGAGCCTAGTTATCATTACTCCTATTATTGCAAAGACTATTTTGCCCTTTTGTTTTCACACTTGTAAAACTGGTGCAACGGTAGAGGTTTCTTATTATCTATTTTCTCTCAATCTCCAAATATTCAGGTTTAAAAAACTCCGCGTCAAACATGCGCGCTTTTTGAATATCTAATTTTTTTATGATTGAAATTTGCATATTAATTTATTTTTTGACAACAAAAGTTTCTTTCTACATTTTTTTTAATCTCCGCCAATTAATTTCTTCCACTTTTTTATTTTTATCTACAAAGAAAATATATAAACACAATCTCCTCAATACATTAAATGGAACTTTTCTTATAATCATATCGCGGAAATATACAGAGAAAGCTAATCCATATTTATAACCATGGTAACAATCCCGATATTTCTCGCTTCTATTAGAATGCATCCTTGTGATAATTTGTCCCATCGCAGAATTAAAACTACTACTCCGGCTACCTGCCGGATTTTTTACTTTTATCTTAGGATCGCCTTTTACTTCAATCAGCCAATATCTTCCATAATTATTATTTCTCACTTTTATATCTACGCCCTGCTCCCACAATTCCGCAGAATTTAAACATTTACTCCATCCATTATTGGCAAGATATTTAATCACTGCGTCCTGTATAAAATTTTCTGTTAAAATTATTCGTTGCTTTGTCATAAATTTATAATTTTAATTTGTTCTTAAAAACTCAACCCATTCTCCTTTCCCCATTTTTCAAAAGCAAAAGCAATATCATCCAAATTTGCAAAGAGAATTATGCTTGCAATTCGTCAATATCTGCTAATTTATATTTGGTATAGCGAAAGTTTTTTGATTCATGTTCAATTTTTAGCAACAAACCTTTCTCTGTCCATTGTCTAAATAAGCGAGACATTTTATGAGATTGAATTATGTCTGTAATCTCTCTTGCTTCTTGATTGTTAATATATTTATTGTCTTGCAAATATTTGTGTATTTTTTCCCACTCACTCGGTCGTTCTTCGTTAAGCAAAAGCTATAGCGACTGATTTGTGACTAAAAATTTTCTTAGTGTCAAAAATCGCCCTTTTTGTCGCTATAAAAATCAATAGTGTCTGATTTAATTTATAATACCAAAAATCGCCTTTTTTGCGACTAAGAATTTTCTTAGTTGCAGGCTTGCAAATAGGAAAATATCCACTTGCAAAAAACAGGATATTTGCAAGTGGAAAATATTTCACTTGCAGAATTGCAAGTGGAAAATATTTATAATTACATTATTATTTTTATCAAATTATCAAAAAAATAGGTTCTATTCTGGGATTTTTTATCATCAGAAAGAATTTTTTCATCAGACAAAAATTTCAAAATCCTAAAAGAAGCGTTTTCTTTTATTCTTGTATGTCTTCTAAAATCGCCAGAGTCAAAAATTGGCATAGAAAAAATAAAATCTAAAACTTTGATGGAGTTCTTTGGCGTTGGAATATCAATAATTTTTTCTTTTGTTTTATTATAGAGATCTAAAATAGATTCTACTTTTTGAGTATTTATTTCCGACTGTTTTTCTACAGCAACAAGAAAAAACTTTATCCAATTTTCCCAGTCATTATTTTTTGAAATACCTTGTAAATTTTCGTAATATTCTTCTCTGTTCTTTTCAAAATACTCGCTCAAATAAAACATCGGAGTATTTAAAACTTTTTTATAATACAAAAAAAGCGGCATTAAAATTCTGCCCGTTCTTCCGTTTCCATCCCAAAACGGATGGATAATTTCAAATTGAGCATGAATAATAGCAAGCTGTACTAAAACGTCTTTTTCATCATAATGAATATATTTTTCAAAATCAGAAAAACAAGTTTTTATTTCTTGCGGTTTTGGAGGAATATAACTTGCGCCTTCAATTCCTAATCCCTTTTTCCCAATAAAAACTTCGCCCGTGCGAAAATTTCCCGGATCTTTTCCCTCGCCTCTTACTCCTATAAGCAATGTTTTATGAATTTCTCTGATTAGTCTTTCAGTAAGTGGCAATTCATTTAATTTATTAATTGCCATATCCATCGCTTTTCTATAATTAATAATTTCTTGAATGTCTTCATATTTTTCCGTTTTCTTTTTTGGATTTGCTTCAAATTTTAAAACTTCCTCAAGAGTTGCTTGCGTTCCTTCAATTTTGGATGACAAAACAGCTTCGTTTGTGGTAAGAGGCGAAAGCAAAACTCTTGCATTTGGAATACCTTTTAAAGTTCCGTCAAATTTTGTCAGAGCTCTATTTGCCGAACCAATATTTTCCAAAAAATAAATCCAGTTTAAATTTTCTAATGGTAGCTTGTGCAGTTTAAATGTTTTGTTCATAAATTTTTTATTAATTTTTAACCTCTCCAAAACACCAACCCCTCCTCCTTCCCCATTTCTCAAAAGCAAAAGCAATATCGTCTAAATCGTGCTTCTGTTTCAAATGCCCGTGTTCGTCAAGTTTTTTTTCTCCGTTTTTATCAACTTCATAAATCTCATCCCCTGAATTATCCTTGCCAGAATTTTCGCTCACCGCCATAAAAATTTTGTAATCATCAGTTTTATTTTTTAAATCTGTGTTTAAATGCTCGTCTAAAACCAGCATTTTCCGCATTTTTGTAATATACAAAAGATTCTGAACTAAATTTGTCCTGAGCCCATTCGGCTATCGCTCAGGACAGGCTTGTTGAATGGATTCAGACAAAGAAGGTTTAGATTGTCATCTTGAGCGACAATAGGAGCCGAAAGATCTGTAAACGGGGAAATGATTTGTTAAAAACAGACTAACTTGAAAACAAAATTATAGTGTGTTTACAGATCTCTCCATTTCGCTACCGCTCCAGTCGAGACGACAACTACACATTCAGAATATTTCTGTTTCCTTTTTTAACCGAGTCAATTTTCCGTTTTGTTTCTGAATTAGGCTCTGTCTATATTTTCGTAATATACAAAAGATTCCGAACTAAGCTTGTCCTAAGCGATAGCCGAATGGATTTAGAATGACAACTACACATGAGGGGAATTAATTGAAAATTATTTATTCCCCCATCTCATTTAACTTCAACGAAATAATCTTTGACACGCCATCATCGTGCATTGTTACTCCGTACAAAACTCCCGCTTGTTGCATCATTTCTCGGTTGTGAGTTATCATTATAAATTGAGTTTTAGAAGAAATATCTTTTATAATGTCGGACAAACGAGAAGAGTTTGCTTCATCAAGCGCGGCGTCAATTTCGTCAAGAACCGAAAAAGGAGGAGGGTTGTTGGAAATAATCGCAAATAAAATCGCAATTGAAGCAAGCGCTCTTTCGCCACCCGAAAGCATATCCAGACTACTTATTTTTTTTCCTGGAGGAACCGCGTTAATTTCAATACCAGCAATTCTTTGTTGTTTTTCTTCTTTCTCTACTAATTTTTCATCAACTTCTCCACCTTCTATACCCTCATCCTTCTTCTCTTTTAATGCTGAATATTTTATAGATAATCCCGCTTTTCCACCTCCAAAAATAATCTTAAAATATCTATTAAATTCTTCATTGATTCTCTTGAAAGAACCTTTGAATATCTTTTCAATCTTTTCATCAAGCTCTTTTATTACTTCCCTTAATGAATCAGAGGCTTTTAAAAGATCTTCTGACTGAGCTGAAAGAAACTCAAATCTGGTCTTAGTTTCTTCATATTCCTCAACAATAAGCGGATCAATTCCTCCAATCTGTTCAAATTGAGATTTCAATTTTCTGATTTTTGATCGACATTCTTCTTGATTAAAATATTCTGGATTTTCAATTTGCTCAATCTTTCCACTCTCAATCTTATCCATAAATTCATTATCTTTAAATTCATCTTTAATCTCATTTATCAAATCTTCTTTACGAACTTCAAATTTTGCCAATTCAATATTCGCTTGATTTAAATTATCTTTAAACCTGTTCATTTCATCTTGTTTTATTTGCAATTCTCTTTCTAATTTAAAAAACACCTGCCTTCTGTCCTGCTCTTTTTTATTTAATTCATAAATCCTTTCTTTAACCTTTGTATACTCTTTGTTATATTCATGAATCTTATCTAAAACCACAGCTTCCTCCGCTTTTAATTTTTTAAGATTGCTATCATCAAATTCAACTTCCTTCTTAGATTGACTCACCTTCCCATCTTCAACTTCTTTTAAAAGATTTTCTACATTACCCTTTACCTTTATTCCTTCTTCGCGAACTAATTTAACATTATCTAAATTACTTAAATTTTCTATCATATTAAGAAACTTATCATATACAGAAATTATACTAGAAAGTTTTTCCTTAACATATCCTAAATTTATTGGCAAATACTCTATACTTCTTAATTTTTCTTCTTTTTCTTTTTCAATCTGAATTCTACCTTCTATTATAGAAAGATTTTTCTGAAAATCATTTATAATTTCCTGTGAAGAATCTGCCTCTTTCTGAAGATTAGCAAATTCCGTAGAATAAGTGTCATTATTATTCTCACTGCCAGACAGATTGCTTTTTATCTTAGCTATCTCTTTGGAATATTCCTCAATCTTTTTTTCTAATTCTTCTCTTTGCGCATAATATTTTTTATTATTCTGATTAAGATTAAGCCAAATATTTGAAAATAGTTTTTCTTGTTCTGTTTTTAAACCTTCTTCCACTTCTCCTCTTTTTTGCGCTCTTGACGCTTGTCTTCTAAGAGAGGTTAGTCTTGGCTCAATTTCTCGCAAAAGATCTGTGACACGCTCTAAATTTCTTTTTGTCGCTTCAAGCTTATTTATAGTTTGCTGTTTCTTTATCTGAAATCTGCGAACACCTGTCGCTTCTTCAAAAATAACCATTCTTTCTGCCGGCGTTGCCGATAGAATTGAGTCAGCCATTCCTTGATTTATAACACAATACCCCCTCTGACTTACTCCAGATTTTGCGAGTAAATCAATTATATCAGAAAGTCTAACACGGCTCTTGTTAATCAAATACTCACTATCCCCATTTCTAAAAAGCTTTCTGGTAATAACAACTTCTTCATAATCAATTGGAATTTTTTTATCGCTATTATCCAAAAACAAAGAAACGACAGCGGCGCTCATTTTTGCCTTTTTGTCGCTTCCCGTAAAAATAACATCTTCGCCCCTTTTCCCGCGCAAGCTTTTCATACTCTGCTCGCCCAGCACCCATTTCACAGCATCAGCAACATTTGATTTCCCAGAGCCATTCGGCCCTACTATAGCAGTAACACCTCTGGGAAAATCCAAAACAGTCTTATTGGCAAAAGACTTAAACCCAGTTGTTTCAAGTTTTTTTAGATACATTGAATTAAATTGTTATATTGTTTTGTTTTAATATTTTACTCTAAAATTCCATCCAAATTTACATCGTATAATATTTGCTCTTGCAACAAACGATAATTTATAATTTCATTTTCTTCAAACCAATGACTGATTTCCATTTCAGCTTCTTCTACTGAACCTGACGCATGTATTAAATTTCTAACTGACCGTTTATCCGTATCAGATATTTGATACGAATCCAAAACAAAGTCTCCGCGAATTGTTCCAACATCGGATGTAAGAGGTTCTGTGCCTCCAGTTATTTTTCTTACAATTTTAACTGCATGAACGCCCTTCCAAATCATAACAATTACCGGACCGCTAGTCATATATTTTTTGAGATTTTCAAGAATTACAGCTGTAATTTCCAACGGATCTTCTGACGGCGGCTTAAGTCCTTTTTTCTTATAGCTTGCGATTGTTTTTTCACCAGTAACTCTTCTCCAATTAGAATCAAGAGTGTAATGCTTTTCTATATGATCTTTAGATGGCACTGCCATCTTAATTGCCACTAATTTAAGTCCAAGCCTTTCATAGCGCTTAATAATCTCACCCATTAATGACCTTTGAATCCCGTCTGGCTTAATAATTACAAGTGTTCTTTCTTCCTTGAGATGATTTTCCATAGTTTTTAAAATTATTTGATTATAGTCTCTTTATATCATAATTTTCACAATTAGGCAATTATTAGCCGTTTTTTAACCATTTTTTACGAGTCTCTAAAATTCTAATACCCAATCCCCTGTTTTATCTGTCCTAAAAATCTCAATACTCATATTTTTCAAACGATTTAATAATTCTTCCGCAGGATGTCCGTAACTGTTTTTACCAACAGAAATTATAGCTTTTTCCGGATTAACCGCCCGCAAAAATTCATTTGAAGTCGCGTATTTGCTTCCATGATGTGATACTTTTAATATTTTTGCCTTAACGTTAATATTTTTATTAAGCAGTTCTTTTTCAACCGGAAAACCAGCATCACCTGTCAATAAAATAGAATTGTCATTCTGTCCGCCAGCTGGCGGATTCAGAATCCTTTGACTTTTATCACTATTCTTTTTTATTTTAAACAAACTATCATCAATAACAAGCCTCAAAACAATTGACGCGTCATTGCTATTTTTAACTTCTTTGCCTTCTAAATTTTCAAAAGGATATAAAACAGCCATTTCTATATTTCCCGCCTTTATTCTCTGTCCAAATTCTGCATATTTCACAGGAATATTTTTTTCTTCAATCAATCTATCCCATTCCTCGCAAATAGCTTTTTCACACTCTATTCCAGTTTCCAAAACCCGCTCAACTTCATAATATTTCAAAACTTCAACCAATCCTCCCATATGATCTTTGTCTGGATGCGTCATAATTACAAGTTCAATTTTACGATCATAAAACGGCAGGTGCTCTCCAAGCTTATCTAGAATATCTTTCCCATCTCCTCCATCTATTAAAATTTGCAAGTCATCTCCAGCATTTATTAATGCCGAATCTCCTTGTCCAATATCAAGAAAAATTATTTCTGGAGCTTGAATCGGTTTTTGCTGATAAAAAGCAATCACTGCAAAAATATTGAAGAGAAATAAAGATATTAAAATTAAATATAAATATTTTTTCATTTGATCATTTAAATAGCTTTTAATTGACAATTATCTAGAATATCGTTATTCTATTATTATCAAAAGGGAAAGAGATGATAATTATGGCAAAACAAAACTACTACAGAGTTGAGATATGGAGCGCCGGAGGAGTTATAAAAAGGAAGGAGATCAGAGATGTTCTAAGAATCCAGCACAGATACGACGGGATGCGAGAACATATCACAAGATTAATAATACACAAAAGAGACGACAATAAACTAAAGTTAATAGATTTTACTGATCTAGATATAGCAATCGTAACATATCTAAAGGTTATGAGCCTTGAAGAAATAGACAACGAGCTAATTAGCAAAGTTTTCTTCACAAATGGGGAACTAGAAGAAAAAAGCGCTTCTAAAGAATTGTCCCTTGGAGATATGATTTCAGAAGCTACTACGCCAAAATATGTTGAAATACATGGTTTTCAAGCCACGAGTAAGGAAAAAATGACTACCATAAGAAATGTATTAAAAATACAAAATTATGATACTCCCACAGGAAAAATAAAAAGGATAGTATATAAAGAAGGAGATAAGTTCTGCTTTGCTGAATTCCCAAAAGAAGATTTTACTTTCTTCTATTACTATTCAACGGAAAAAACTTTAGAGGAGTTTGATACAGAATTTGCAGAGCAACTAAAGAACAAACTAAAAGTTAACGCTTCGAAAAAAGGTTTCTCCGACATATTCGACGAAGACGGAAAAATCGATGATGACTGTTTCGACTATAGTGAAGATAAGGTAAATAAAAAAAGGCCAATAAAAGATAACGAGATAATGTTTGGCTAAAACAATAAGTATCTTGTCTCAGATTCAATTATATTCTGAGGCTTTTTTTTATTTATACTTTTTGCTTTTATAACTAATTAACAAGACTAGAATTAAATAATAAATTACTATAAACCAAATACTTAGGTTTTCAAAACTTAAATACCCAAAATCAAAACTAGCAAAAATTTTTATTACTTCAACTTGATAAAATAAAATAAAATGTATCGGCCAAGCCAATATTTGCGCAACAGATAAATTCGCAAAACCGACAACAATAAGCAAAAGTCCACCAAGCATAACAATCGGCACAAATGGCAAAATAAGAATATTAGCAAAAACAGAAAGCAAGGAAAAGTTTCCAAAATTGCTAATAATAATCGGCAAAGTCGCAATCTGCGCTGAAATCGTTATCAAAAACATTGTCTTGATCTTTAAACGGTCAGAATATTTTTTAAAATAAAGATCAAACTTTGGAAATATATAAATTATACCGAGAACAGCAGCAAATGAAAGCTGGAAACCAGTGTCGTATCGCAATAAATTCGGACTAAATAAAAGCATTAAAACTCCCGCAAAAACAATCGCGTTCCCAGCATTTTTAAGCCGTCCGATTCTTTCTGCAAGTAGCGCTAAACTTGCCATTATCATTGCGCGAACAGCTGATGAAGGAAATCCAACCAAAATTACAAAAAATATTATTCCCAAAAGAGCAAAATAAAACGCATGATTTCTATTTAATCCAATGGCAAGCAAAATATACATCAACGCTAAACCAACAATCGCCATATGCATTCCAGAAATAGCAATAATATGCCTTGTGCCTGTCTTATTAAAAGTTTCTAGAACCTCTTCATTGATATCAGATTTTATCGCCAGTGTCATTGCGCTAATAATTCCCGCTTGTGGCTGGAAAAATATCTTTTTAATCAAGTTATCAGACTGTTTTCTAAGCTTTGAAACCTGCGCGTAAAAACCTGATTCATTTTCTCTTTCTAGCGTTATATCTGAATAATACATAACATAATAGATCTCACGCGCTAACAAATAATTTCTATATTCAAATCCTTCAAAATCTTCTGGTATTTTTACTTTTCCATCTACTTCAATTATATCACCAAGATCATATTCGGGATACCGATCAGTATAAATAATTATTTTTCCTTTTATCTCCTTGTCATTTGTTTTATCCTTAACATCTTCAATGATTATTTTTTGCTTGCCATTCCTTATTTCTGGCATCAAAGAGATTTTTCCACTGATTGAAATTTCTTTATTATTCAGTTCATCAATCTTTAAAATATCTACTTTATTTAATTTTTCGCTTTCAACTCTTGCAAATCCCAATAAAATAAAAATAAGCAGTAGAAACAATACTTTTAATTTTTTATTTTTTTTAAATAAAAAAACAAGCGCAATGGAAAATCCCGCTAGTAAAAACAAAATCCAAACTTGAATTGAGAAATAAGAACCAAAAAATATCCCAAAAATAAATGCAATACAAAACAGCAAAAAATATTTTGATCTAGTCATTAATCTCAATTATTTTCTTCTTGTTCTTCTCACCAACAATAATATTAATCTTACTCTTGCTAACATTTAATTCTTTTGCTAATAATTTTATCAATTCCTTATTTGCTTTGCCATCTATTGGAACTGCGGTAAGATAAACTTTTAATTCTGGCAACCTATCAATACTATTGTCTTTGAATTTAAAACCCGATTGATCCAAATCATCAATTCTTAAAACTTCATTTCTAGAAGCTCTTGTAATAACTTTGCATTTGAATTTCATGGACAAAGAATTATAAATCAAGAATTATAAATCAAGAACACATTATATTACTTTTATTCATAATTCTTAATTCGTGATTCTTAATTCAATCCAGCACAACTACATTCCCGCAATACTTCTTCAACTTTTCAGACATTTTATCCAGCTCTTCTTTTTCATAAGGTTTTACCTTTTCAAAACCATTGTGTAAAGTTTTTTCTGGTCTAAAATTTTGAATTGAATAGCGGAACAATTTTGGAAAAATATTTTTGTCAATTTCATTTATCCAATCTATCATCTCATCAAAATCCCCTTGATTCACATATCCAGGCAAAACCGTTGTTCTAAGCTCTAATTCGCTCTTACTATCTGTTATTAATTTTATGCTTCTTTCTATATTTTCTGTAATATTATCTTTTGCCATAATTTTATATTTTTGAGGTGTTGTTTTTACATCTATTGCCCAATAATCAACCATGTTGTCCTTTATTAAACGAGAAACAATATCAGGATAAGATCCATTAGTATCAACCTTTACAAAAAATCCCATTTTTTTTATTTTTTTTACAAACTCTTTCAAATCAGGTTGTAAAGTCGGCTCTCCACCAGTTATACAAACTCCTTCTAAATCCCCTTTTCTTGATCTTAGAAATTTTAGAACATCATTCTCTTTGATTTCGTTTTCATGGTCAATTTTTTTCGGATCAACAAGCTCTGGATTATGACAAAATGGACAATAGAAATTACATCCAATCGTAAAAATAACCGCAGCAATTTTTCCTGGATAATCTAACATCGTAAATTTTTGTAATCCACCAATAAACATAGAAAAAAGTTACAAAGTAAAAAGCAGAAAGTTTATAAAGTTATAAAGTTGATTCCTGTTTAAAAATTAAAAGTCGCAAAGAAAAAGTTTACTCGCAATTTTTAATTTCTAATAATTTTATTTCTTACAAACATAATATATTGGAGTTTATACTGAGTTTATTCAGTGCTCCAGTCAAGATGACAAGTTTGTTTTACTCTCATTCTAAACATAGATGTCATTTCAAACGAAGAGATAAATCTGTAAACTATACTATGTCAGAAAGAAGGAAGGTTTGAATAAAACTTGTTTAGCTTATAGATCTTTCTCCGCCAGCCAGCAGATCGAGATAACAAAAACGTTCTTCTATAATCTAATATTTACAAAAAATTTAAACTTCTGCTGTAATAATATCTGGATATTTTGAAACGTCTTTCTTCGCCAATCGATATGAAGTTCCTTCCGCTGGAGTTGCTTCAAGATTATAAAGTCCTCCTGTTTCTTCTTGATATCCCACGATCCTATCACGCATAAACTCTAAAATTTCCTGCGCAAATTTATTACCTTTCTTAGTCGTAATATCATATTTTTCTCCAAAAAAATTCTGTAAAGATTCATTCATACCTATAATTCCAATAGTTGAAAAATGATTACCCCAATAGTCTCCTCTTTGAAGCTTCATATTAGCAAGAAAATGTTTTGAATATGGATATAGCCCCTTCTCCGTAAAATTTTCCAAAGTTTTTCTCTTGATCTCTAAACTTTCTTTTGCAAGATCCATTGCTTTTTCTAATTTGTCATAGAAATCTTTCTTGCTTTTTGTTAAATATCCAATTCTTGGTAAATTGATTGTTACAACCCCAATAGAACCTGTAAGTGGATAAGCTCCAAATAGTCCTCCGCCACGCTTATAGAGTTCTCTATTATCAAGACGTAACCGACAACACATTGACCTAGCGTCTTCTGGCTTCATATCACTGTTCATATAATTCGCAAAGTATGGAATTCCGTATTTCGCAGTCATCTCCCAAATTGGCTCAAGGTTCGGATCATCCCAATTAAAATCATCTGTTATGTTATATGTTGGAATAGGAAATGTAAAAACACGTCCAGAAGCATCACCCTCTAGCATAATCTCTGCAAAAGCTTTGTTTAAAAGGCTCATTTCATTCGTAAAATCTTTGTATTGTTCCTTCTGTGGAACCCCACCAATCATAACAGCTTCATCAGCAATATTTTTCGGAACTACTAAATCCATTGTAATATTTGTAAATGGCGTTTGAAATCCGACTCGCGTTGGAACATTCATATTAAATACAAACTCTTGAATAGCCTGTTTTATATCTCGATAAGTAAGCTGGTCATATTTGATAAAAGGGGCAAGAAGAGTATCAAAGCTTGAAAAAGCTTGGGCTCCAGCAGCTTCCCCTTGAAGCGTATAGAAAAAATTTACAATCTGTCCTAACGCAGATCTAAAATGTTTTGGAGCTCTGCTCTCATTCTTGCCCTTAACACCTTTAAATCCGTTTGTAATTAGATCTTTTAAATCCCACCCGCAACAATAAACAGCAAGAAGTCCAAGATCATGAATATGAAAATCACCCCTATTATACGCATTTCTTATTTCTGGCGGATAAATTTTCTCAATCCAGTATTTTGAAGTTATAACATTAGCAATATGATTATTCAAACCCTGTAATGAATAGGACATATTACTATTTTCCTTAACCTGCCAATCAATTTCTTTCAAATAGTCATCAACAAGATCTACTGACTTTTTTAAAACATCTTGGCTCTCTCTTAAAAGCCGATGTTGCTCCCTATATATTATATAGGATTTTGCCGTATCAATATAATTTTCTCTAATCAAAAAATTTTCTACAATATCCTGCACCTCTTCAACAGTAGGAATTTCCACTTTCGAATTCCCGCCACCATTTCTAGCAGTAAATCTCTTGCTCATTTCACATTCTACTTTTTTCGCTAATTCCTGCGCATTACGCTTATTCCCCTCGCCCGTAGCAGTCAGCGCTTTATAGACCGCCTTAACAACTTTAGCTTTTTCAAACTTCACAACCCTGCCATCCCTTTTTCTAATTTGTTTCACTTTTGCTTTTTGATTCATTATATTTTAACTTAATATCATTTAAAAAATATTATCTTATTCTTATTTTTCTATAAATTTGAAAGTGGAAAGAATTTGATTGAAACTTTTTAGAGAAATATCTTTATCATCTTTACAAATTTCCAATCCAAAAGTATAGAACTTGTTTTCTTTTTCTATTCCTCTCCATTCAATATGACAAAGACTATATAAATTTAATGCACTATATCCTTTGTGATTACCAATCATTACATCCTGAACATCATAAGTTGCTCCCATAGCATTATTTTTTTCAAGCCATTCCTTAAAAGACAATTTTTCTGTATTTTCCCAAACTCCAAAAGCAAAATGTCCTCCGCTTTTTATTCTAAAACTAGGATTTCCTTTGCTACCTCTTTCAAAAACGCTATCAGGAAAAATTTCAACCATATTTTTAAAATACTTTATTTCATACCCAAATTCTTCGTTCCGATAAATCTGCCAGTCGGAAGTGTCAATATTTTTCTCACAAACCTCCTGACATTCTTCTAAAGTATTAAAGGGTGTTTTAACTTTACAACTCCCAGTTTTTTTAACACACTTTCCTTTGCCTGAATCAAATTCAAATCCTATTACTGCTATTCCACAATTCTCAC
>JAYEKL010000010.1:0-25208 GCA_034660995.1 Patescibacteria group bacterium
CTACTCCTAATTTTATACTATCCCCTTCTTTAACGCTACCATCAATAATCTCTTCTGAAACTAAATCTTCAACCATTTCTTGCAAATTTCTTCGCACAATGCGAGCTCCTTCATTGGGATTAAAGCTTTTCTTTGCAATAAGATTAAGAACACCTCTCTCCAAACTTATTTTTATCTTATTGCTCTTTGCTAATCTTTGTTTAAAACCAGAAAATTGAATTCTAACAATTGATTTAATATCTGAAAAATCAAGTGGATTAAAAACCAGTATTTTATCAATACGATTTACAAATTCTGGATTAAATTCATCTTTAAATTCTTTAATAACAGATTTTTTAGTCTCTATATACTTTCTTCTAATTTCATTCTTTCTTTCATTTTCATCTACCTGACCTTCTTTCGCAAAACCTAATTTTGCTTCATCTGTTAATTGCTCTGTTCCAACATTTGAAGTCATTATAATTGTAGTATTTTTAAAATTAATCTTCCTTCCTGACGCATCTGTCAATTCACCATCTTCAAAAATTTGAAGCATAAGATTAAAAACATCAGAGTGAGCTTTTTCAATCTCATCAAATAAAATTACAGAATATGGATGATTTCTAACCTGCTCTGTTAATTTTCCTCCTTCCTCATATCCCACATAACCAGCTGGAGCGCCGATAAGACGAGAAACATTATGCTTTTCCATAAACTCACTCATATCAACCTTAATCAAAGCATCTTTCTTTTCATACATTACATTCGTTAAAGTTTTCGCCAACTCAGTTTTTCCAACTCCAGTAGGACCCATAAATAAAAATATTCCTAGTGGTCTTTTAGTGTCTGAAATTCCCGTTCTGGAACGACGAATTGACTTAGATATTGCCTCAATTGCCTCAGATTGCCCAATGACATATTTTTCTAATTTCTTTTCTAAATTCTGAAGCTTTTTTCTTTCTTGAGATACCATTTTTTTTACCGGAACTCCAGTCATTTGCGTAATAATTTCCGCGACATCATCAAAGCTAACTGAATTTTTTATCATAGAAGCACTTTCCTTTTCTTGCGCGCTAATAGCTTTACTTATAGAACATTCTATTTTATTTTCTTCTTCTTTAATAACAAGCGCTTCATCATATCTTTCATTTTCAATCGCTTTTTCTTTTTCAATTTGCAGTCCCTTCTTTTTTTCTTCTAACTTTTTTATCTCTTTGAAATAATTACTTCCAGAATGTTTGCTCCGAACAAACGCGGAGGCTTCATCAATAATATCAAGCGCTTTATCTGGAAGAAACCTATCATTAACAAATCTTGCGCTTAAGTCCACTGCGGCTTCAATTGCACCATCATTTATTTTTAGATTATGATGTTTTTCATAAAAGATCTTTAGCCCCATTAACATTCTTTTAGTATCTTTCTCACTTGGCTCTTCAATAATAACCATCTGAAATCTTCTTTCCAGCGCGGCATCTTTTTTAAATTGCTTTTTATATTCATCTAAAGTCGTTGCGCCGATACAAGAAAGATTACCACGAGATAAAGAAGGTTTGAGCATATTTGCGGCATCTAGACCTCCAGATCCGCCTCCAACACCAGCGCCAATTATTGTATGAATTTCATCTATAAACAAAATAACATTTGGATCTCTTTCTGCTTCACTTATCACATCCTTCAACCTTGATTCAAACTCTCCGCGAAAAACAGCTCCCGCGACAAGAAGTCCAATATCTAAAGAATAAATTTTTCTACCGATAAGACTGGCAGGAACATCTCCTTCAAAAACTCTTTGAGCAAGACCGTGGACAATCGCAGTTTTTCCGACTCCTGGTTCACCAACTAAAATAGGATTATTTTTTATTTTACGATTAAGAATATTAATAACTTTATCAATTTCTTTTTCCCTGCCTATTATTAAATCAATTTTTCCATCCTTAAATTCTTTTACTAAATCAACGCAAAAATAATCTAAAACTGACTGATCTGAATTTATAGGTATTGGCGCTACTGGCATTTCTACAGCAAAAGGAGCATTTTGATTTCCACCCATTTGACCAAAAGAATTAAGATTTTTTGATTTTTGGTTTAGCTCAAAGGAATCAACAATATCAGAAAATCTGGCAGAACTTTCCATAATAGCATTTAACTGTTCTTTTAACTCATCTGGATTAATTTTAAAATGAGAAAATATCTTTTCAACTTTCGCATTTTCACTTAATAATATCGCGTAAAGTAAATGTTCTGTTCCAATATGAGAATGCTTGTATCTACCAGCGACAAGAACAGATTTTTTAAAAGCATCTTTCACTTCTTCTGATAATTTTGGTTTCCATTTTTTTGCCTTTGGCAAATTGTTAATTATTTTTCGCAAATTTTTAAGATTAGGCTTCTCACTCCCAAGAATACTTGATCCAATACTTCCTTTTTGGCTAAACATGCCTAAAACCAAATGCTCAATTCCAATTGATTCGTGGCTTAATTCCCGCGAAATATTTTCCGCGTTTTTTATTACATTTTTTAAATGTGTTGTAAATTTGTTCTGAATTTTCTGAGGAAAAATGTCCATTATAGTTGTATTGTTAAATTGTTAAATTGTTAAATTGTTGTATTGTTGGTTTGTCATGTGTCCATTAAACTGCAAAGCTCCGCAAAAACTATCATTCTGATCCCCGTTTTCACGAGAACAATATTTATTCCTTTAATTGCTTGTTTATCTTATTACATTTAAGCAATAAATACAAGTCTTGACAAGACTCAATTTATATTTATAATACTAGACTATCTCTCTAGCAAAATTGAAAGGCGCAGATAGAGAGCTTGTTATTGACAAAACCCAATTTTTCTGATAGGATACCTTATCGAATGTACAAATCTTAAAATGCAATGCTCTTTAAAAAGATCTTTGCTGGACATTTGCGTAAATTTTTCTGAATTTATACAATTGTCCAGCAAGAACAAAAAGCGCTGAAATTAAAGCGCGATGAAGGTGAAATTAATGAATACTAACCACAACAGAATGATGCGAGGAATAAGAATTATCCTCGTAAAAGGAGTTTCGGAAGAAGACCCCGAGTCTTACTATATAGAGGCTGGGGATGATGATGGCAAAAGGAGATTTGACCATCATAATGAGTTTTCTAGTAATCCAGCGCCGTGCGTAGATGATCGCATTCAGCGCATTTCGGATTATTCAAAGATCAAGATTACACATTTTGATGCGGATACTTTTTTCGCTTTAATGGAAATGCTTGGTCTATCTCGGGTAATTAATCAAGAGCTTATTGATCTTGATCTAATGGGAAAGATTGATACAAATGGAGCGACTGTCCTTCCCAATCTTGGAATGAATAACTCAACCCGCCAATATATGGTTGGATTATCCGTAATTTCGGGAAAGTTTGAATTCCCAAGATGGAATGGAAAAGATATTGATGTAACAGAAGTCGTTGAGAGTCTCATTTTTCCTCTCATGGATACAATAAAAGTAATCCGGCTTGGAAAAGAAAAAATGATTCAAGGAGAAAAAGCATATCAGCGATGCAAAGAAAAAACCTATACCAAAGGAAAAGTGATCTTTCTCTGTGTTGAAAAGCCAGAGGATTCCTTTGACGGTAATCTGCCATTTGAGGACAACTACAAAGTAGTGGTCATTTACAGCAGGCGAAGAGAAAGTATCAGTCTTCGGGTCCGTCCCGATGTTGATCTTCAAGTCAGCGATAAAATATTTGCTGGCGTTCCGTTTGCCGGACATCCAAGAGCAGCAGGCAGCCTGCGCGGTAAAAAATTCACCAAAGAGCAAGCTAAAAAGGTGAGAAAGGAATTAGAACACCTTCTCTCTTAAATTAAAATCGCTTGAGATCTATCAAAAAATTTGATTAGATCTCTAGCTTATTTTTTTATTAAAAATAAGACGATATTTTTTAATTTATTCTTTATAATTTCAAAAAATGGGTTAAAAATAGACCTTGACAAGTATTACATTTAAGTGTATAATGCTCAGTTGTTCTTTGAAAGCACATTCTTTATAGGATATTTGTATAAATATTGGATTTATATAGATACCCTATAAAGAAGAAAAGGGATAGATAAGATAAACAGAGGTGCAATCATGAGAAACAACAAGAAAGGAAACAAAAGAAGAATAGACAGAACGGCTGAGAGGGAAGCAATACGCACAGAGGAGTTAATCGCCGCAACTAAGGCTGAAACGAGAACTGCCACCGTTCAAAGAATAGACAAAAAAAGGATAACAAGAAGGAAGCTTTCTAGCGTAGGAGAAAAGCCAAAGAGAGAAAAAAGGGGTGCTTACAGAATATCTCTTGAAGATCTCTCCAAAGGTAATGAGGGGTATGTGAATGCCTTATACACCCACCAGAAAGACATCGAGACATCAATGTCGGCGCATGTTGCGTTCCGACATAAAATATTCGGTGACATAATACCTGTAGTCATTCCGACGAGCTATTTGCGCCAACCATCAAAAAAGCTCAAGAAAAATGACATAGGTGACTGGGTGAAAGAAAATGTCCCGAATTGGGAAAATATCACCTGGTATTTTTCCAGGATTGGACATGTGAACATCATATCCGATAAACCATTAGATACAAAAAAGTTTTTCGGGTATGCTCTGATAAGTTCTAAAAAAGTAGAACAGAACACCCGAAAAGGTGGGAAGGTGTATTACTTCCCACATGTCATCATTCTTGAAACTCGGGACCGACCAGCCTTTTGGCTGGTGGCAGACAACAAAAAAGGAGAAGATATACCAAAAGAGGTTCATATCGGACCGACAATCGGTGCTCTCCAAGATGGGACAGAGGTGAGGGAATACCTTCATCTTAAACCCTACAAGTAAGCGCGATGCGCGGCTAGCAACATACCAAAATTTGGTAAAATAAGTTGCTAGCTTCTTTTTTAAATACAACTAGAGGCTATTCCCCCTCTTGAGAGGGGCTAGGGGTGTGTAACAAGCTTTTTAACACACCCCCAACCCCCTCTCTAGAGGGGAATTATAAGAAAATCAACAGACCCTAACTAACCTTTATATATAAACAAAAACATGTTATTATAAAAAATATGGAACAGAATAATAATCACAATTCAATAGATAATCAAAAGGGAAACACAAGACAGATCAACAATATAATACTGCCAAATAAACCCCACCTTGATCCGATCGCAGCCTACTATTTGTTGGTTAGATTTGGTTCGGAAAAATTTCCCGGGATTAGAAATGCTCAAATTTCTTTTTGGGAATCAAGCCATGACCCATCACAGGAAATAATGAAACAATGGGAAAAGGAAGGGTCGGTGCTCATTGATTTTGGAGGAGGAGTATTTGATCATCATTTAGACGACAGTTTTTCCTCGCTTCTTGTAGCAAAATTTTTAGGCATAGAAGAAAAACCTGAACTAAAAGCCATTTTAGAATATTTGCACGAAGACGATAATTTTGGACTTCATAACAAATTCGGAGATTTAGCGCATATTGTTAAAATGATGCATAGACAAAATATTGATATCCAAAAAATATTTATTTTTGTTTCCTCAGCGCTAGATGTAATGATTTATTTTGACAATAGATCAAAAAAAGAATTTGAAGAAAAAAGTAAGATACATAAAATTAAAAGAGGAAAGAACAAAATTAAAGTCGCGGTTATAGAATCAGACAATCAAAATATATCAAGATATGCCCTGCAAAATGAAAGAATAGGAATTGTTATTCAAAAAAGATCTTCTGGACATATAATGATTTTTACAAATAATATGTACAAGATAGACCTGAGGGATGTAATTGGAGCTATTAGGAAAAAAGAATTAGAAATTTTGGGGAAAACTGATTTTGATATCAAAACTCTTAAAAAAGAAGGTAAACATTCAGAAGTTCAACACTGGTACTATCACAAAGCACTAAATGCGATATTAAACGGCTCTGATGCCCTGATAGACACTCCCCCAACAACCATTCCATTAGGTGAAATAGTAAAAATAGTGTTATTTAGCATTAGCACAGAATTCCCAGATTTTTGCAAAGAATGTATTTTTGACAAATGCCCTTATTTTGAATACAGTTTTTATAAGTGTTACAAAAAAAGAAATTCAACTTCATAAATTTTGTTATTTAGGGTCTGCTGATTTTCTTATAATTCCCCTCTAGAGAGGGGGTTGGGGGTGTGTTAAAAAGCTTGTTACACCCCTTGCCTCTCTCAAGAGAGGAATGCCCCTATTTAGATAAACAAGTATAGAACCTGTAAATAATTTATGGAACTAAAAAAACAAACCGTATCAAACGGTTTGTTTTTAAAAATAACTATCGCAAATAATTATTTTCTGTTAAAATTAAAGCAATGAAAGATAAAAATGAAGCATTAAAATTCGCGATGAAACTTATAAGCCTCAGAAAAAGGTCAGCTTTTGAGATTAAAAAAAGATTAGAAAAGAAAAAATTTGAAGAAAATATTATAGAAGAAATTTTGCAAAAATTAAAAAGCTATAAATATTTAAATGATGAGGAATTCGCCGAAGCATACATAAACGACAGAATCAATTTTAATCCACGCGGAAGATTTTTAATTAAAAAAGAGTTGAATGAAAAAGGAATAGCTGAAAATATTATAGAAAAGAAAATAGAAGAACTTTTAAGCGAAAAAAAAGAAATTGAATTAGCAAGAAAGTCAGCCGAAAAAAAATTAAAAACTATCAACAATAAAACAGATAAAATTAAAATTAATCAAAAAATAATGTCATATCTACAATCAAAAGGATATTCATTTGATATTATTAATCTAGTGGTTAATAATGAGATGCAATAATCATAATGGCACTTATCAAAATGCGTTGCTGTCTGAATAATGTCATTCTGAATTTAGTTCAGAATCTACGGTATATTACAGCAAGCTAACCTATAAATCACAGACTAAATATAATAGTCAAAAGATCTTGAATCCGCCAGCTGGCGGATCAGGATGACATGCTAAAAAATTTCGCGCGGGAAATGGTTTGTAACCATAACTGTACGAAACCCTGAATTAATTTTTTAGATAAAAAGTCTTTAGCATTATTGATGATATCAAAGTTGCCAATTTTAGAAATTACACATTTGCGTGTTGTCATTCCTGTGGAGACAGGAATCCAGACGCAATATCTTTAGTTTTTAGAATATCATTATAATAATTGAAATATCAGCTAATCTCACAGCTATTTTATTTACAAAGCATTTATCTTAAAATAATATCTGATGATACTTCACCTGGATTCCCGTTTTCACGGGAATGACAAACTAAGATAAATGTATAAATTATACTAATTCTTTTATCTTAATATCTAATATCCAATATTTTCCCATAAATCTCTATCGTCTCCCTTCCCATTTTCTCCCAACTATATTTTTCAATCTGTTTAAATCCTTTCTCTGTAAGTTCATTATACAATTTTTTGTTCGTTAGAACCAGCTTTATCTTTTCTGCCATTTCTTCCGAGCTATTTGGGTTGAAATATATTGTTGCGTCTCCTAGTATCTCTGGTATGCTTGTGGTATTTGATGAAATTACAGGAGTTCCACAGGCAAAAGATTCAAGACCAATAAGTCCAAAACCTTCATAGAAAGAAGGAATAATAAATGCTTCTGCTATATTGTAAAATAACGGAAGATCTTTTTGATCTATAAAGCCAGTTCTTATAATCTCTTGTTCTAGCTTTAATTCTTCCCATTTTTTTCTCACTTCAGGATAATATGGGTCTTCTTTTCCACCAAGGACAAGTTGGTAATCTAATTTGTATTTATTTCTCAAGATTTCAAAAGCTTTAATAAGGCCGACAAGATTTTTGTGATTTCGCCATACGCCAGTATAGAAAATAAAAGGTTTGGTTATATTATATTTTTCCTTAATTTTTGCAGTTCTTTGATTATCAATAATTATTTTGAATTGTTCGTCAACTCCTTCGTAAATAACCCTTATTTTGTTTTTATTGATTTTAAAATGTTCAACAATATCATTTTTTGTATTTTTTGAAACTGCTATTACTTTTGTTGCTTTTTTTACTGATGAAAAAAATACTGTTTTAAATCCAACTTTTCTAATAATAGATTTCATTTTGTGTCCTGGAAAAAAATATGGAGTAATATCGTGAATTGTAACAATTGACTTTTTAAAATACAAAATTGGAGAATTAAAGTGTGTGAAATGCATCAAATCTAAATTTTCCTTGTATAGTTGAAAAGGAAATAATAATTGTTCTTTCCATCCATACCATTTGGCGGAAACTTTTATTTTTTTTATTCTTTCGTTTGGCAGATTGAATTTGTCATATTCTTCGGGCATAAGAAAAATAACATATTTATTTTTTTTGTCTGTTTCAAAAATATGATGTAAAAGATGTCGGATATAGTTTCCTATTCCTGTTTGCGCGTAACCATACATTCGCGCATCTATTCCGATTGTATGTTCTTTATAGTTTGACATAAAGTTTTTAATGAATGTCGATTATTTTAACATAAATCTAAGTGTTTCTCTCGCGCAATTTTTCCAAGAGAATTTTTTTATTTGTTCAAATCCCCTTGTAGTTAAAATATTTATTAATTTTTTGTCAGTTAAAACCATTTCCATTGCTTTCGCAAGTTCGTCTATATTATATGGATTAATCATAATAGCCGCATCCCCTACTGCTTCTGGCAAAGACGAAAAGTTTGAGGTTATAACTGGTGTTCCGCAAGCCATTGCTTCTAGTGGCGGAAATCCGAAACCTTCGTAAAAAGATGGATAAACAAACAGATCAGCTAAACCATATAAAGTAGGTTTGTCTTTGTCGTCAATAAATCCAGTAAAAATTATATTGTCTTTTTCTGGTGAGTTTTGGACTGTCTTAAAAATATCTTTATAGAGCCAACCCTTTGAGCCGGCAATTACTAAGTGGCATTCAGTATTTAGTATTCGGTATTTAGTATTTAAAATTTCAAAAGCTTTGATAAGTCCGATTATATTTTTTCTTGGTTCTAATGTTCCCAAATATAAAATATATTTTTCCGGTAGATTATACTTTCTTCTAACTTTTGAAATCTCTGATTCATGATTCATAATTCCTGATTCTTGATTAATTCCCGAATAGATAACTTTTATTTTTTCAGGTTCTATATTATAGATATTGGTTAGATCGTCTTTTGTAGATTGTGAAACAGCTATTATTTTATTTGCTGTATGGGCTTGTTTTTTGGGGTTCATTGAAAAATGCCAATATTTTTTTCCTGTTGAATAAAATTCTGGGTAATTTTCAAAACTTAAGTCGTGAAAAGTTGTTAACGTTTTGCATTTTTTTGAAACAGATGATGAAAATATATGAGGGGAGAAAAAAAGGTCAATGTTTTTAAGCATTCTATCAATTTTTGGATAATTTAAAAATTGAAATGAAGCATCAAGTATTCTGTTCGGAATTTTAAATTCTTTTAATTGGACATTAGGAACTTTTAAAAAATTATATTTAAGTTTAGTTTTTTTGTATCCATTATAAAAAAGCCTGTATTCAATATTATTGTCCAAGCTAATTATATTAGAAAGAAGATTAATCGTATATTCCTCAATACCTGATCTTGTTCCTCGAGCAAGCATGCGGATGTCAATACCTATGATCATGTGAATATTATTTCAAAAGCTGGTTAAATTTTAAAAATATTGGTTTTATTTTAGATATTTTTTTGTATTCTTGTATTTTTTAATTTTTAATTTCAAATTTTTAATTTTATAAATAAATCTTAATGACTAAATTTTAAATTATGAGATGCGAAGCATCTGTCGTGCTGTTCGCCAGCTGGCGGATCAGAATGACAGGTTTTTTGTAGATGGGTTGAAGTGAAGAAGTTCTATATATGATTATGCAAAGTATCTTTTTCCAAAAACGATAAAAATACACAAAACTATTCCAGAAATAAATCCGATAATCAAATTTAAAAATGTGTCTGATTCGTTTTTAATTATTACTGGATTTTCGCCGCTTACAGAAAAGGCTATTTCTTTTTCGCTGTTTTCTTCTATGGTTTTTGTTTTATTGTTTATTATTTCCACAATTGCTGAAGAAATTTTTTCTGCGTTTTCTTTTGTGTCTGTTTTAAATTTCACTTCAACATGCTGTGAGGACATTTTGCGCGCTGTGAATTTTTTCGTATAACTTTTGATGTTTCTAAAATCTTGATTAACTTCAGCTTTTTGGTAAATGGTATTTACTACTGTCGGACTTTTTATCCATTCTACAATAGTATTAGCTAGCATTTCACTTGCTTGCAAAGCATAATACCCATCATATTTAAAATCGTCTGTATTCTGTGTATTATTTTTGTTTATTGCAAGAGATATTGATGTTTCATATACAACCGGTTTCATAGTAGAAAACAAAAAAGCGGACGCAGCTACTATAGCTCCGATGGTGAAAATTAATTTATACTCTTTTTTGATAATTGTTACATATTCTTTTAGTTCCATGGTATTAGAATTTTTAATTTTTAATTTTATAATTTTTAAATAATGTCTTAATTTTTAATGTTTAAAAATCTGGAAATTAGAAAATTATTTAAAAATTAAAAATTACAAAATTAAAAATTTACTATATTCTTCCTCAATAAATTTTTTAATCCTGTCTTTAAATATTTTTTTATCAAACTTCAAAGCATGGTCTCTTATTTCCTGAGGATTAAATTTATTAGGATTAAAACTTTCTATGATTTTTGTTATAGCTTCTGGAGTTTGTTCGTCAAAAAATAATCCAGTCTTATTTTCTATCACAGATTCTAGGGCTCCTCCTCCGCGAAATGCAATAACTGGTCTTCCGGAGGCCATTGCTTCAAGAGGGGTTATGCCGAAATCTTCTTCAGGAGGAAAAATAAAAGCTTTGCATTGAGAATAATAATGACTGATTTTTTTATCGTCTAAATATCCAAGAAATTCTATATTTTTTTTTGCGCTTTTTTTTAATTTGTCCATTTCTGGACCTTTGCCGATAATTTTTAAAGGAAGACCAAGTTTATTAAATGCTTCTATAACTATGTCAAATCGCTTGTAAGGGAGCGCTCGTCCAATCATAAGAAAATAATCTTTAGTTTTTGGGGAAATATAAAAATTTTGAGCGCTAACAGGAGGATTAATAACAGAAGCGTTTTTGTTATAATATTTTTTTATTCGCAAAGAAACAAAGTTTGAATTGGCTATATATATGTCAGGTCTATCTGCTGAAATTTTATCCCACAATCTTATATAGTTCATAGCAAAAGGAACAAGTTTTTTTGTGATGTTTGAATATTTGAATTCACGAAGATATTTATGACAGTCGTCCCATGCGTATCTCATTGGTGTATGGCAGTATGTTATGTGTAAGGTGTCTGGTGCTGTTATAACACCTTTGGCATAGCTATTTGAGTCAGAAAGCACAACATCATATTTTGATAGGTTAAATTGTTCTATTGCTATTGGCATAAGAAGAGGAAAAAGCCTATGATTTGGTCCTATTAGCGGGATTTTTTGAAGAAATGAAGTCCGTATTTTTCTATTAGAAAAAGCTTTATTCATTAGTTTTTTATCATAAACCATGGTATAGACTGGGGCTTTAGGGAAAATTTCTGTAAATGCTTCTAGTACTCTTTCTGCTCCTCCGTATTGAACTAGATAATCATGAACGAGCGCTATTTTCATTAGATATCATTTTAACATTTTAACATACTAACATTTTAACATAAATACTACTCTAGCTCCATAGTCCCATTATGACTGTTAAGCCTATTGTAAGTTGGGTTATATTTTTTTAAGTATGAAATTAATTAGCTATGCGTAGTTGTTTTGATTGTGATAATAAATTTCTATTTGCCTTAAACCAAATCCTCAATTCTTTCCCCTTCTTCTTCTACGATCTTTCCATCATATTCTCCGCTATGAGCAGTTTCTTTTCCATAGCTTGGTCGTTTTTGATCAAGATGTAGATTCAAAATGTGTTGATTGTCATTTTCATCTGTATAAATATGAAATCTAGGATATCCTGACCTAGAAAGAACTTTTACATAACTATTGTGAAAAGGCGTATATCCGCATTTTCGCAAAAAGCTATATAAATTTTCCTTTAATTCTCTTTTTTGTATGTGAATTTTCATAGTTTTAAAATATAGGAATTTCAATAATTTTTTAATTCTTTTCTACTCCACTTTTATTAAAATCGTTTTCGGAACGGAGTGGAGAAAATACAATTATCCCCCTCTTTTGTTTTAGTAAAAATGACCAACGGAAATGTCTATGACGCAAATTTATTCCTTTTTTAGAAAGTTTGTCATTTTTTACACTATACTCTTAGAAAAATATTTTTTGAATTGCGTATAATATCGCGCTTTAAAGAAGATTCAAGTTTTAAAGAGATTCAGACTTTCTAACTGTTTAATTCGTTTTTAAATTTTTTTAATTTCTTCAATGAATAGTTTGCTACAACAATATTTAATAAAGGAAACGCTAATAAAAATGAAAATAAAAACAGTATGCATAGATGACTTAATGAACTATAGTTTTTATTTATAATCCCAAAAATAAGATTAATAATTATCAAGATAGTCAATAAGAACAGATTAATAATTGAAGGAATGATACTTAAAAATGGGATATAACCTATATAAAAAATTATCTTGATTAAATGTAATGTGGGGACACCAATAAAAGGTTTATCAATTAAAGTTTTTACGTCTTTAAAATCTTTTGAAAATGATCCGGGCATTTTATTTATTTCGTCTTGAGAATATTTTTGAGTTCCTTCTTTAAGCGCAGAAATATATTTTTGTTCTTGAATTGTAAAGTCAATATTTTTATCAAAAAAAGCGGCCATAGCATATAATTGTTGCAACATACCTTTTTGATTAATTTTATAAAAAATAAAAAAAGCTAAAGAAAAGAAAAGAAAAAAGAATATGGAAGTCATACTAAATTGAGAAATAATATTTTTAGACATAAGATATACCAATAAAGAAGATATGATAAAAAAAGTTGGAAATATTAATAAAAAATACAGCCATCCTTTATTATATTGTTTCTTTATATCGGTATTTTCATTTATCTTATCGATTATATTTTTAGCATCAAAGAAAATTTGATTAAATTTAGGCAATTGATAGTTTAATAATTTTAAACTAAATAAAATATCAAAATATTTTATATTTATTGAAGATTTTAGACTTAATAGTACACCAACTATAAAACCAAATGAAAATATTAAAATAAAAGTTAAAAAAGATAATTCATAATTTGTAAAAGAAAATACTACAAATGCAAATGTTGTAGTAATTAAAGGATTAAAAAAGAAGAATTTTTTATTTTGGATGTATGCAAATTTTTTTAAATAAAATGATTTCAATAATAAATCTTCTTTTGAAAATAAATAATTATACAATTTTTTTATGTTGAAATTTGTAAATGGTTTTTCATCAAGTAGCGATTTTGAAATAATTAAATTAGTTATGTAATTGTTAATATACATTCCTCCTTCTTTTGTAAAATGATTTAACCTTGAATCTTTATATAGATCAAAATAAAATTTTATATTTTCAAAAGTTAATTTGTATACAGTTAATCTAAAGAACGAAAAATATTGTTTCAATACAACCTTGAATGCATGACTAATTGAGTTATTACGATTAATTATAGATTCTAAGAATATTTTTTGATGAACAAGTAAAAAAAATTGGTTGATTATTCCCAAAAGTCTCATAATTATAATTGTTCCGAAAAAAATTACAACAACATGAATAATCGAAGCTTGTGGGTTTATGTAAAATGCAGTACTAGCATTATCTTTGAACCAGAAACACAGGTATGCAAGCATACCAATACCTAAAAATATGTTTGAAAAAAATCCGAAAACACTTGTAAATAAACTAAATGAAAATATTTTTTTTGGAATATTATATTCTTGCATAAATAATTAATTTAATTGCATATTTAAATAATTTTCTATTTTTTTATCAATATATAAATCTGAATCTCTTTTTTACAGAAAGGCAACTTAAAAATTGCGTATAACATAAGAATTTTCCTCTAAATTTTTGTTATGTGTGAAGGCTATAAGCCGACCGATCGAAGGGACAGTTATTTTCAAGGAAATAAGCGAATGCGACACGTTAAGAATAAGTATCAAGGTGACAATTTCACATAAGTGGTTAATCAGATAAATTGTATTAATTCATTAGTATCACTATCAAATAACCATAAAGAAGTACTATCTTTAAAAATATCATCTGGACCAGTTAAGAGATAATTTGAAAGATCAAAGCCATCATTCATGCCTGGTTTGTTTTGTTTGTCATATATATATAATTCTCTTTTATCTAAAATAATAAAAGAATCTTGATGAAGTACAAAATCTTGAATAAAATGATACTCTGGATATTGATATTCATAAAAAACCTGCCATTCCTCATCTTCAAAAAACAAAACACTCTCAAAATCATTCACATATATTTTTTCATCATCAGCCTCGTAACCTAAGAAGTAATCTTTATCATGATCTATCCAATTACCTTCACTATATTGTAATATTTTATCAACTCCACCGGTGGGACTATTAAGCAACCATAAATCTTCATTTGCAATAATAATTTCTTCTCCAAACATATGATCTTTTTCAATGAATTTTAATTCTTGATCTTCTTCTTTGATTATTCCGGCCGCAAATAAATAGTAATTTACTGAATCAGTATTGATATAATCATACAATACTGGATCAAATGCTTTTGCTATTAAATCCATTTCGGTCGATTTTTTGTTTCTGAAGTTAATTATATTATCAATATTCAATTTTTCCATTACATTATTTTTTAATCTATATAATGAATCTCCATCAGTAAAATATGTGGCTATACTATTATAAAAAATTGGCTTAAAAGAAACCCCACTATAATGTTTCAATTTGTGGTAATTCATAAAAGAAACATCGCTAATCTTGTCAGGTTCAAAATCAATTGTAATATCTTCGCTACTTGTATTCTCATTCTCAGAATCCTCTTTGGTTTCATTGGAGATTTTGATATCTTGTGATTCTAATAGCGTTCCTTCACATTTAGTATTAGGATTCATTGATTCTATACCAATATAGAAATAGACACTGAAAGCAAATGTTCCAGGTTTCTCTGATGGATTTTGCTCAGACTGGGATTTTAATTGGTCAATATCCAATGGACATTCTATATACTTATTCGCATATTGTTTTTGTGCTATAGAAGATATTTGCTCTATCCCTCCATATTCCATTCTTACCGTGCAATCTTCATTGTTTTTAATTTCAAAATTAATTTTTCCTGCATTAAATGTATCTAATATAGCTTTAGAAGGTTTACATTCATTTAATAAAGAATTTCCTAAGCAAACTAAAGTATCATCAGTTTCATAATTTATTTGATTTATTGGAATATCTGAGTCTAAACTTTCACTCATACCACACTCATGTTGTGCAATTGGATCATCTTCTATATCAGAATCAGTTTTATCATCTTGAAAAGTAAAAAATAATATTCCTCCACCAATTAAACCTATAACTACGATTCCAATAATTAAGATTGATAATATGTTGAATGTTTTTTTCATAGGTTCAGAAGTTGGTTGATTTGATTGAAATGCATTTTTTATTGCTTCGCTAACTTCATTAGGATTATAACCTTGCTGAATTAGTGAATTATATATTTGTTGCTCTGAATATCCTTGATTTTCTTGACTTTTTATCCATTTAATAAGTTGTTGATTAGCCATATATTTTATTTTTATTTATTAATCTTAATAAATTTTTCTATTTAAATATCAATAGAAATTATTCTCTTTAATTTTTTAGTCTTTGAAAATAATTGCGCATAACAAGTTTTAAACGCACCTTTTTTAGAACTTGAAAAATCGACCTTTTGATAAAATAATTGTGTAATTATAAATATCTTATGGATACACAATTTCGAATAACAAGAACTGAATATGATTCAATGTATAATCTTGAGCGTGAACTTAAGATTTGTGGCTTTAGTCGCAAAACCATCAAGATTTACTTATATTATAATATAAAATTCTTAAATTATGCAAGAAAAAGTCCAAAGGAAATTACTAACATCGTTTAGCAGACACCACCACATTGAATTAGCTATTTCGCCCTCGCTTCGGGCTTCGGTGGCTAATTTAATATGGTGGACCATAAGAGACTCGAACTCTTGACCTCCTCCATGCCATGGAGGCGCTCTGGCCAACTGAGCTAATGGCCCAAAATAACTTATAACTTGTAACTGACAACTAATAACATTTTTCTAATTCTGTTATGAGTTAATCTGTGTCCTCGGTAGGAATCGAACCTGCATCTAGGGCTTAGGAGGCCCTTGTTCTATCCGTTGAACTACGAGGACGAAAGTTGTAATAATAATCTTGTTTTACTTGTTAAATATAACAGAATATTTGATAGTAAGTCAACTTATATCTAGATAAACGAATCATGAATAACGAGTCATGAATAATGAATTATAAAATGTTAATAATAAAGAAAAAGTTCAAATGATTTTTGTAAGGAAAGATAATTTAAATAGAGGCTTAGCCTCCAGTTTGGAGGCTAAGCCTCTATTTAAATTATCTTTTTCATTTCTTGGGAATCGGTTTTTTGACACTTATTTAATTGATGTTTACAGTAAGCGATTATATGTTAAACTAAAATTATGAATATTCCAAAGGAAATACAATCTGTTATAGAAAAGCTTGAAAAAAGTGGATTTGAGGCTTATGTTGTCGGCGGGTCAGTTCGTGATTTTTTGCTTGGGAAAATACCGAAGGATTGGGATATTACAACGAATGCTATGCCAAAAGAAATTCAAAAAGTATTTTCAGAAAGTTTTTACAATAATAAATTCGGTACAGTTACAGTTGTTAATAAAAAAACAGAAGATGAAAATTTAAAGAATGTAGAAATTACAACATTTAGAATTGATGCTGATTATAGTGATAATCGTCATCCAGATGCAGTTAAGTTTACTCCAAGCCTAAAAGAAGATTTAGTAAGACGGGATTTTACGGTAAACGCGATGGCAGTACAACTCATAACTTACAAAATTGTTGATTTATTTGATGGGCGGAAGGATTTGGAAGATAAAATTATTAGGGCGGTTGGAGATCCAAATAAAAGATTTAATGAAGACGCCTTGCGAATGCTTCGGGCTATTCGTTTTTCATCACAGCTTGGTTTTAAAATTGAAAAAAACACATTTGAGGCAATTCAAAAAAATAGCGGTCTTTTAAAATTTGTTTCACAGGAAAGGATTAGAGATGAATTTGAAAAGATAATTTTATCAGACAGGGCATATGAAGGAGTTGAGCTTTTGCGTATTTCTGGACTATTAAGTTTTGTGGTTCCTGAGCTTGAGAGCGGAATTGGAGTAAGTCAAAATCGTCATCATATTTATACTATTTACGAGCATTGCGCATTGTCTTTGAAGCATTGTCCAAGTAAAAAGCTTGAAGTTCGTTTAGCCGCGCTTTTTCATGATATCGCTAAACCTCAAACAAAAGCAGGGACTGGTCCTGATAGTACTTTCTATAATCATGATTTCGTAGGCGCAAAATTTGCTAGAAAAATACTTACGCGTTTAAAATTTTCAAATAAAGTAGTTGAAAAAGTATCTCTTCTCGTTAAGAATCATATGTTTTATTATAATGTTGATGAAGTATCAGAAGCGGGTGTCAGAAGGCTTATCAGAAGAACCGGCAAAGAGAATTTAAAAGATTTAATGGATCTTCGGATAGCAGATCGTTTGGGAAGCGGAGTGCCTAAAGCAAAGCCATATAAACTTCGTCATCTTGAATATTTAATTGAAAAAGTGAGTAAAGATCCTATATCTGCTAAGATGCTTAAAGTTAATGGACAGGACATTATGAAAGTTCTAAATACTTCACCTGGTCCGAAAATTGGCGCAATCCTTAAAGTTCTTCTTTCAGAAGTTATTGAAGATCCAAAAAGAAATACAAGGGAATATCTTGAAAAACGAGTAAAAGAATTAAATAAACTATCAGCTGAAGAAATTAAAAAAAGCGAGAAGGTTATTAAAGATAAAAAGGAAGAGGAAGATTTAAAGGACAAGAAGAAATTTTGGGTTAAATAGGGTCTGCTGATTTTCTTATAATTCCCCTCTAGAGAGGGGGTTGGGGGTGTGTTAAAAAGCTTGTTACACACCCCTTGCCCATCTCAAGAGGGGAATAACCCTCATTTAAAGTAATATAGAGCGGTTTTTCCGTTGATTTTTGTAAAGAAAGATAATTTAAATAGAGGCTTAGCCTCCAAACTGGAGGCTAAGCCTCTATTTAAATTATCTTTTCCATTGTACATTGTACATTAATTTTTTAAAACAGCGATTAGCTACTAGGCTAATCGCTATTTTATTTTGATTTTCAAAATCAACCTACATTCTTTCCTTAAACAGTTCTATGTGATCTCCCTCTACTTCTAATAACCCAAAAAATATTTCTTTTATTCTCGGTTCCGCGGCTTGATTATAGGCTTTCGTATAGAATGCTTTTGTTTTTTCTCCAAGTTTAAGAGATTTTTTTATATTTTCGTTATCAAGGCGAAAACAAATATCCTGTATTATTACATCCGATTTAGGTTTTTTTAAAACTTTTGAAATTAAAAAAACATGTTCCATTTCAATTCTTGAAAGTCCTTGAAAAATTGATTTATTATCCATATCTTGCGCGTAAGACATAGCGCATCTATAAAATTTTGCATTTTCAATTTCTAACTCCATTGCATTTTCAAGGTTTTCTTTTGAAATTTTAGAAATGTTTTTAATGTTATCTCTATCTTCCCAATCTTGGGCGCGGATTATATAGTCATCGTGCGCTCCACAAAGTGGACAGGTAGATGATTTATGCTCGGCGAAAATTACTCCCGAACAAAGTTCACATCTAAAAAGATTTAAATTATATGTTTCAAGCATTTTTTTAAATAAAAAATTATAGTTATAATAAATAAGGGCTGGTGATTTTTACCGATCATTCCCCTCTTGAGAGGGGCAAGGGGCGTGTAACAAGCTTTTTAACACACCCCCAACCCCCTCTCTAGAGGGGAATTATAAGAAAATCAACAGACTATCAATATTATTCGACTTTATGGAGAACTCTATGCGTAAATTTTTTTACACTCTGTATGTACAATTTCTCAACAAGGTCGAAGAATATCAAGCGGGATACTTAATACTTACTATATTGTTCAACTTTATGGAGAACTCTACGCGTAAATTTCTCTACACTTAATTTTTAAAGCTAGAGGCTGATGGACAATCTTTATTTAGGATACAGGCTTTACATTTCGGATTGCGAGCGGTACAAATTGTTCTGCCGTGTGAAATCATAAGGTTGGAAATTTCACCCCAATTTTTTTTATTTGTTATTTCTTCCTTTTGAAGGATACAGTTTTTGAGTGATGATATCTTCCATGATAATCAGTGCGACAAATTTGTAAATCGCTCAAATCGTCAAGGTCTTCTCTTTTAAAGCCGTCAGCTTCATAAGGTGGTACTTTTTCTCCATCTTCTTCATCATCATAAAATGACCAACCCCATGTTTCCCATTCATTTCCGCAGCAACCTCCGTCAGTTTCTCCGATTAAGATATATTCTTGCACGCTATCGAACTTTCTGATGTCTTCTGAACTGTCTTCTTGATAAGGCATCCATGAAAAAACCACTATGTCAGGACTATGTTTTTCTATTGCTTCGTCATGTTTAAGTTGTTCAATAGGAAAATCGCTTTTTAGTGTCCATTCTCCTGAATCTGTGGCGATCACTTCTGTCTGGCCTGGCGCTCTTTCTTCTAATTTTTGTTGAAGAAAGTAAGATAGTCTGCCGTTGCCTGCGCCGATTTCAAGAATTACGAGAGGTCTTTCTTCGTTTGCACCGTATTCTTGGATTTTGCCGACAAAGTAATCGGCAAAGGCGTTTAAGTATTCTTCGTTGAAAAATTCAAAAACTGGCTTTTCTTCATCAAAACAAAACTCTACCCATTGTTCCAAATTTGTAAACGCCTTTGTGATTTGTTTGTGAGTCGGCAAAAAATTTGGGTCGCACAACTTCTCTCGTAATTTATCGGGCGTTAATTTTCTTTCGGGTTGTTGTGGAGATTCTTCGGAAGGCTTGACCTGTTCAATTTCGCCTTCAAGTTGTGATTTTTTGTATTCTAGCATATTATTGTAGTTTAGGATTACCAATTAAAGAGGCTAGCAGTGCCTGTGCTTCATCGGAAATGCTATCCTCTGGTGTTGGTGTTGAATAAACTTTGTTTCTTATTTCCCAAAGTTTTTTAAGATCAGTCACAATTTGTTTGTCAATTTTACCTTCGTTTTGTAGTTGTTTTACTAAAATAGAAAAGCCAACCTTTTCAGGTTCGTCGCTAGCTTTTTGGTGTAGCTTGTTTTCTATCTCTTTAGTTTCTTCGAGAAATTTTGCTGTGTTCATATGGTTTTAATTATGAATTATCTTAATATTTTACCTTAAATTAGGAATAAATGCTATAAAAAACTGCCCGCTGAAACCTGAGCCAAAGGCGATGGCGAGGCGACTAATTCAATATAGTGGACCATAAGAGACTCGAACTCTTGACCTCCTCCATGCCATGGAGGCGCTCTAGCCAACTGAGCTAATGGCCCATAATATAAATATTTTAACAGGGCTTATAACTTATAGATTAGCAGAAAAATAGGAAATAGCAAGATTATAAAAATAAAAAAGGAAAGTGTTTTTTGAAATAACTTTTTGTGGAGTTTTACAAAAAAAGAGTTTTACAAAAAATTGACAGTAGTAAAAAAGATAACTATAATCTTATTTAAGAGAGTAAAATAAAAATAGAAGGTGCAATAATGAATAATGATAAAGATCTAAAAGTAAAAAGGATAGAGAAAGGGACTGTGATTGATCATATATCAGGAGGAAAAGCACTTTTGATACTAAGAGTTATTAGAGTAGACGAGGGAGATGATACGCTTTTAATTTTAGTAAATGTGCAGAGTCGCAGATTTGGGAAAAAAGATATAATCAAAATTGAGAACAGAGAATTATCTCAAAAAGAAATTGATGCGATATCTTTAATAGCGCCAGAAGCAAAAATAAATATAATAAACAACTTTAAAGTTACTGAAAAAATCAAAGTAAAACTTCCAGAGTCCATTGAGGGTATTGCAAAATGCGCAAATCCTGATTGTATCACAAATACGAATGAACCCATACTTTCAAAATTTGAAGTTTGGAAAAAAGACGGTGAAGATCCGATTTTGAGATGCAACTATTGCGAACGAACTACAAGGGTAGAAGAGGGAGTTTTAGATCTATTCAGGTAGATAAATAGGAGCGAAGAACTTCTATTTTTTTGTGTCCTCGGTAGGAATCGAACCTGCATCTAGGGCTTAGGAGGCCCTTGTTCTATCCGTTGAACTACGAGGACGAAAGTTGTAATAATAATCTTGTTTTACTTGTTAAATATAACAGAATATTTGATAGTAAGTCAACTTATATCTAGATAAACGAATCATGAATAACGAGTCATGAATAATGAATTATAAAATGTTAATAATAAAGAAAAAGTTCAAATGATTTTTGTAAGGAAAGATAATTTAAATAGAGGCTTAGCCTCCAGTTTGGAGGCTAAGCCTCTATTTAAATTATCTTTTTCATTTCTTGGGAATCGGTTTTTTGACACTTATTTAATTGATGTTTACAGTAAGCGATTATATGTTAAACTAAAATTATGAATATTCCAAAGGAAATACAATCTGTTATAGAAAAGCTTGAAAAAAGTGGATTTGAGGCTTATGTTGTCGGCGGGTCAGTTCGTGATTTTTTGCTTGGGAAAATACCGAAGGATTGGGATATTACAACGAATGCTATGCCAAAAGAAATTCAAAAAGTATTTTCAGAAAGTTTTTACAATAATAAATTCGGTACAGTTACAGTTGTTAATAAAAAAACAGAAGATGAAAATTTAAAGAATGTAGAAATTACAACATTTAGAATTGATGCTGATTATAGTGATAATCGTCATCCAGATGCAGTTAAGTTTACTCCAAGCCTAAAAGAAGATTTAGTAAGACGGGATTTTACGGTAAACGCGATGGCAGTACAACTCATAACTTACAAAATTGTTGATTTATTTGATGGGCGGAAGGATTTGGAAGATAAAATTATTAGGGCGGTTGGAGATCCAAATAAAAGATTTAATGAAGACGCCTTGCGAATGCTTCGGGCTATTCGTTTTTCATCACAGCTTGGTTTTAAAATTGAAAAAAACACATTTGAGGCAATTCAAAAAAATAGCGGTCTTTTAAAATTTGTTTCACAGGAAAGGATTAGAGATGAATTTGAAAAGATAATTTTATCAGACAGGGCATATGAAGGAGTTGAGCTTTTGCGTATTTCTGGACTATTAAGTTTTGTGGTTCCTGAGCTTGAGAGCGGAATTGGAGTAAGTCAAAATCGTCATCATATTTATACTATTTACGAGCATTGCGCATTGTCTTTGAAGCATTGTCCAAGTAAAAAGCTTGAAGTTCGTTTAGCCGCGCTTTTTCATGATATCGCTAAACCTCAAACAAAAGCAGGGACTGGTCCTGATAGTACTTTCTATAATCATGATTTCGTAGGCGCAAAATTTGCTAGAAAAATACTTACGCGTTTAAAATTTTCAAATAAAGTAGTTGAAAAAGTATCTCTTCTCGTTAAGAATCATATGTTTTATTATAATGTTGATGAAGTATCAGAAGCGGGTGTCAGAAGGCTTATCAGAAGAACCGGCAAAGAGAATTTAAAAGATTTAATGGATCTTCGGATAGCAGATCGTTTGGGAAGCGGAGTGCCTAAAGCAAAGCCATATAAACTTCGTCATCTTGAATATTTAATTGAAAAAGTGAGTAAAGATCCTATATCTGCTAAGATGCTTAAAGTTAATGGACAGGACATTATGAAAGTTCTAAATACTTCACCTGGTCCGAAAATTGGCGCAATCCTTAAAGTTCTTCTTTCAGAAGTTATTGAAGATCCAAAAAGAAATACAAGGGAATATCTTGAAAAACGAGTAAAAGAATTAAATAAACTATCAGCTGAAGAAATTAAAAAAAGCGAGAAGGTTATTAAAGATAAAAAGGAAGAGGAAGATTTAAAGGACAAGAAGAAATTTTGGGTTAAATAGGGTCTGCTGATTTTCTTATAATTCCCCTCTAGAGAGGGGGTTGGGGGTGTGTTAAAAAGCTTGTTACACACCCCTTGCCCATCTCAAGAGGGGAATAACCCTCATTTAAAGTAATATAGAGCGGTTTTTCCGTTGATTTTTGTAAAGAAAGATAATTTAAATAGAGGCTTAGCCTCCAAACTGGAGGCTAAGCCTCTATTTAAATTATCTTTTCCATTGTACATTGTACATTAATTTTTTAAAACAGCGATTAGCTACTAGGCTAATCGCTATTTTATTTTGATTTTCAAAATCAACCTACATTCTTTCCTTAAACAGTTCTATGTGATCTCCCTCTACTTCTAATAACCCAAAAAATATTTCTTTTATTCTCGGTTCCGCGGCTTGATTATAGGCTTTCGTATAGAATGCTTTTGTTTTTTCTCCAAGTTTAAGAGATTTTTTTATATTTTCGTTATCAAGGCGAAAACAAATATCCTGTATTATTACATCCGATTTAGGTTTTTTTAAAACTTTTGAAATTAAAAAAACATGTTCCATTTCAATTCTTGAAAGTCCTTGAAAAATTGATTTATTATCCATATCTTGCGCGTAAGACATAGCGCATCTATAAAATTTTGCATTTTCAATTTCTAACTCCATTGCATTTTCAAGGTTTTCTTTTGAAATTTTAGAAATGTTTTTAATGTTATCTCTATCTTCCCAATCTTGGGCGCGGATTATATAGTCATCGTGCGCTCCACAAAGTGGACAGGTAGATGATTTATGCTCGGCGAAAATTACTCCCGAACAAAGTTCACATCTAAAAAGATTTAAATTATATGTTTCAAGCATTTTTTTAAATAAAAAATTATAGTTATAATAAATAAGGGCTGGTGATTTTTACCGATCATTCCCCTCTTGAGAGGGGCAAGGGGCGTGTAACAAGCTTTTTAACACACCCCCAACCCCCTCTCTAGAGGGGAATTATAAGAAAATCAACAGACTATCAATATTATTCGACTTTATGGAGAACTCTATGCGTAAATTTTTTTACACTCTGTATGTACAATTTCTCAACAAGGTCGAAGAATATCAAGCGGGATACTTAATACTTACTATATTGTTCAACTTTATGGAGAACTCTACGCGTAAATTTCTCTACACTTAATTTTTAAAGCTAGAGGCTGATGGACAATCTTTATTTAGGATACAGGCTTTACATTTCGGATTGCGAGCGGTACAAATTGTTCTGCCGTGTGAAATCATAAGGTTGGAAATTTCACCCCAATTTTTTTTATTTGTTATTTCCATCAGATCCTTTTCAATTTTTTCAGGATTTGAATTTTCTGATAAGCTAAGTCTTTGCGAAAGTCTTCTAACATGAGTATCAACTGCAATCCCTTCGTTTTTGCCAAATACTTCCGAGAGGACAACATTCGCAGTTTTTCTGGCAACTCCCGGAAGCGTAATTAATTTTTCCATAGTATCCGGAGTTCTTGAACGAAATTTTTCTACTATTATTTTTGAAGACGCAACAATGTTTTTTGCCTTATTCCTAAAAAATCCTGTTGTCCTAATGTCTTTCTCAAATTTTTCAACACTAACCTGCGCATAATCTTTTACCTTTCTATATTTTTTGAATAGATCTTTTGTTACTTCATTAACCCTCTTATCTGTGCATTGCGCGGAAAGCATTGTTGCGACTAAAAGCTCGTGTGGAGTTTTATGATTTAAAGCTGTCTTAGGATTTCTATATTTTTTGTTTAAAAGAGTTATAATTTTTTTTACCCTTTGTTTTTTTTCTGGCATAAATATAAATTTATTGTTAAGGAATTTCAATAATTCTTTTCTACGGCGCTTTAGCGTACGGTTTAAGAGGTTTTAACCTCGCGAGATAAAGATAATTCGCTAGGCTAAGGCCTAGCGCACCATCAGCTAAAGCTGGGTAGAAAATAATAATACGCTTTATAGAGCCTAATTTATTATATTAATTTAAAGCATAGAAATTTCAATATCTATATTTTGTAGAGACAAGGCACTGCCTCGTTCCTA
>JAYEKL010000011.1:0-2521 GCA_034660995.1 Patescibacteria group bacterium
TTTTATTATTTTCCTTTAACATAGTTTTGCTTTGTTAAGAGTTGATTATACTCTTATCTTAGCATAAAAACGATGTTTTAGGAAGAGATTATTTTAAAAAGTTTTTTAGTTGATTGGCAACAGTCCCTTAATAAGAAATACTTTAAAATAAAAATAGACGCGAAGAGGCTGAGCCTCTTAAGCGCGTAACTTCTATCTTATTCAAAATGCACTTCCTTTGTAAATTTTTTTAGTTTATCAATTAATTTTGGATATTTTAACAATTTGTCATCAATATCAATTAATTTTATAGCTTCTTCTCTCGTATTTCTAATAAGCTCCGCATCAGACAAAGACGCCATTGCCAAATCAGGTAATCCTGACTGACGAATACCAACTAATTCTCCTGGACCTCTAATTTTTAAATCTTGCTCTGCTAATTCAAATCCATTATTACTTTTGATAAGCGCTTTTAACCGCTTGGCAGTTGTCGCAGAAGTTGAGTCTGTAAAAAGAAAACAGAATGACTGATACTCTCCCCTGCCAACACGCCCCCTGAATTGATGAAGTTGAGCTAATCCAAAACGATCTGCTCCTTCAATAAGTATTACAGACGCATTTGGAATATCAATCCCAACCTCAATAACTGAAGTTGAAACTAAAATATCAATTTCTTTTTTAATAAACTTTTGCATTATTTCTTCTTTCTCTTTTGGTTTCATTTTTCCGTGCAAAAGACCAACATTTAAATTGGGGTATATTTTTTTACTTAATTTCTGGTATTCCTCTGTAGCCGACCGAACCTCTAAGACATCTGATTCTTCAATCAACGGACAAATTACAAAAACTTGCCTACCTTTTTTAATTTGATTACGAATAAAATTATAAGCTAGATCACGATTTGCCGGCGCAACTAGTTTCGTAATTATTTTTTGCCTTCCTGCTGGCATCTCGTCTAAAATTGATAAGTCTAAATCTCCATAAACCGTTAGCGCTAAGGTTCTTGGAATCGGAGTTGCCGTCATTGAAAGAAGGTGAGGAATAGTTTTAAGTCCATCCTTAACTTTTAAAACTTCCGTTTGTATTTTCGCCCGCTGATCAATCCCGAACCGATGCTGTTCGTCAACAATAGAAAATGCTAAATTTTTAAAAAAAACTTTTTCTTGTATTAAAGAATGAGTTCCGATAATAAAATTTATTTCTCCTTTTTCTATTTTTGTTAGTAATTTTTTCTTACTTATTTCTTCTATCTTTCCATCTTCATAAATTTTACTTTCAGAGCCAGTAAGAAGAGCAATTTTACACACCCCAATCCCTCTCAAGAGTGGATTTAAAATAGAAATCCCCTCTTGAGAGGGTCCAGGGGTGTGTTTTCCTCTAAACCTTTTTACCGCCTCAGCAAAATGCTGACGCGATAAAATTTCAGTCGGTGCCATAAACGCAACCTGATAACCAGCTCTCATAACAACAAGAGCAGAAATAAGCGCGACTAAAGTTTTCCCTGACCCGACATCCCCTTCTAATAACCTATTCATCGGCCTATCTTTTCCAAAATCTTTAATAATATTCCAAGAAGAAATTCTTTGAGCGCCAGTCAACTTAAAAGGAAGATTGCTAACAAAATTTTTTATTTCTTTTTCTAATTTCTTATTAAAATTTATTTTTACCGCATCATTTTTCTGCCATTTCTTTTTTTGTAATATCATATAAAGCTGAACTAAAAACAATTCATCAAAAGCAAGCCTTCTTTTGGCATTTCTCGCTTTTTCCTCGTTATCTGGAAAATGAATTTGCTTAATCGCTTCAGAATATGAAAAAAGTTTTTGATTTTTTATTATACTATCAGGTAAAAATTCTTCAACTTCATTCGCAAACTTCATAATAGGCTTAATATGCGCGCGAAGCCATTTTGAAGAAAGTCCCTCTGTTTCATGATAAACTGGCACAAACCGCGCGGTATGCAAAGATTTTCCACTTCCTAAAAGTTCATAAGACGGATTTGAAAGCTGTAACCCTTCTTGCGCGTAAACAATCTTCCCACTCAAGCTCACATTTGCTCCTTTTTTCAAATTACGAACTAAAAACGGCTGATTAAACCAAACAGCTTTTATCGCGCTTGTTTCATCTTCAATCAACGCTTCTGTGATATTCATTTTTCTTTTCCATGTTCTAATATTTTTAATTTCAATAATTTTTCCACGAACGCTCACAACCTCACCAAGCTCAACCTCGCTTATCTTTTTTACCTCGCTAAAATCATCATACCGAAATGGAAAATAGAAAAGCAAATCTCCCACAGTTTTAATTCCAACTCTATGAAGTTTTTTTACATAAGCCGGACCAATTAAAGATAATTTTTCAATTTTCGTTTTAAGCGTCAACATGTATTAAGTATATAGTATTAAGTATCCCACTTAATATCCTTCGACCTTGTGGAGAAGTAACATGCGTAGAGCTCTCCATAAAGTCAAACAATATTAACTACTAATTAATATGATTTTAATCGTTGGCTCCATAGTTCCGATAGGGCTGTGGAGCCTTA
>JAYEKL010000011.1:2621-5270 GCA_034660995.1 Patescibacteria group bacterium
TGGAGCCTTTTGTGATTTCAAACTTTGTAAAAAGAGATTCAAAAAAATCTTGCATTTAGGCTCCACAGCCCTGCGGGACTATGGAGCCAACAGTTAACCCTAATATCCTTCGACCTTGTGGAGAAGTTGTACGCATAAAAACTTATTTCACGCAAAAGTTCTCCATAAAGTCGAACAATATGATAAGTATTTAGCATATAATATTAAAGCGGTTTTTTGTTGGTGTCCAAAACGGCTTCATAAATGGAATTACAACTTGTCCACCATGCGTATGTCCTGCTAAAATTAAATCAATATTTTTATTCTCTAAGTCTTCTAAGTCGTTTACAATATCTGGCGAATGGGCTAATAATATTTTAGGAATATCTTTTTCTGTATCAGCCGCCGCTACCCCTAAATCATCATTTCCAGTATGCGGGTCATTAACACCAAGCAAATAAATATATTCATTGCCTTGAAATATCTTTTCATTCTCATTATTCAAAACTACGATTCCACTTTCTTCTAATAATTTTTTTATAGAGCTAGCATCAATATAATCAATCCAGTATTCATGATTTCCTAAAACACCATATACCTTTCCCTGATATTTATTTCCTAACTCACTCCAAAATTCTTGACAGGAACTTATATCTTTAGTTTTATGATCAATAAAATCACCGGTAATAAAAACAAAATCAGGATTAACATCCTCTAAAATTTCTAGAACCCTCTTTTCTCTTTTGCCAAAATTATACGAATGAAAATCAGTAAGATGAACTATTTTAGTATTACTAAATGATTCTGGCAAATTTTCTATCTTTATACTTACTTTTTCAACTTGAATATTATTCGGTTCAAAAACAAAACTATACCAAACTAAAATTGTTACAGAAATTAAAAAAACAGCAATTAAAAATAGTATTTTTGTTTTTCCTTTTTTGATGTTTTTGAAATTCATAAGATAAAAATTTTGTTGATTCTAATTATTTGTCAACGCATACACACTTGACGCCCGGTGTCTTTAAAAATACTTGGTGTCCGGAAATAAACCTAAAACCTGCCTTAATTATAGCAGGTTTTGTTTGATTGAGAAATACTTATTTTTATAATAAACTCTTCACTTTTTCGGCAACCATAAAAATAAATTCTAAATCTTCGGTGTTAAAATTTCTTTCTACATTTTTCAATCCACCGATATGCAACCTGTTTCTTAATTCTCTTGCCTCGTTTAGTTCTTTGAAAAGTTTTTTATTAATGATTTTATATTTGAGACACAGATCATTCATTCTGTAAAAATCTATTTTTTCAATATTTTTAATTTCATTTTTTCGAATTCAGGAAATCACCTCTTCGCGAGGATTGTCTGAAATTTTGTAAACAGATACGATATTAAAATACTTCCATTCGCTGGAAAGAATCACTTTTTTGCTTTTTATTTTTTGTTTCAACAGATACAAAATCATCGCCTCAATGATTGATGATGTGTAAATTACAACAGATTTTCTAAAACTGCTTTTGATAATAGCGTCGTATTTTTTTGCTTTGGACAACGCAAGCAGTGTTAAAACATAATTCAATACAATATCTAAATTCCCGCGCAACACACTATCTTTAATTTTAGGAAAATTAGTTTTCATTTATCTTATTTTTCTAACATTTTTGACAAAGATTTGTAGCCCTCTTTCTTTAAATAATTTCCTAATTTCATATCAGAACGCACACCCAAATCAACATTGTATTTTTTCTCAGCAGAATAAATTTTATTTTGTCGCATATTCTGGGTTGACACACAAGTCAACCTCTACGATGATTTGAAGTTAATAACGGTCTGCATTAAGGAGATTATAAAAATATCGTTGGCTCCATACTCCTGTATGAAGCCTCTTGTGAATGGAAAAAACTTTTTGAAATCACAAGAGGTTCCAGTCAGGAGACTGGAGCCAACGAAGGTAACTTTAATTTTGTTTATGTTAAAACTTACATGTCCACTTCAGGAAAACCATCATCACTTTTTTTCTCTTTTATATAAACTTTGATTTTTTCATCTATTGTTTTTCCATTCTTTTGATACATTTTTATTTCTAATATATTTTCTCCGTCATTCAAATTGTCAAGGTCTTCGCTGTTTCTTTTTCTAATACTAGTTAATATATGAGGAACTGCTTCATCTTTTTTTGAAAAACTAAAGAGATCAAGATAAACCTCTTGATCTGGATGTATATTTCTTCTTATTTCTCCTTTTAAGTGTGTCCATCTTAATGGTAATGGAATAAAATTTTTCCGTCCTTCTATTTTTTCAAGATAAGGCTCTACATCAAATGCTGTTGTCTCACCTTTATTTTTTATCATTAAACGAAAATATTTATTCCGTCCGTTCTTATTTTCTTTATATCCCTGTAAAATATACAGTTTGTCAATTATTTTCAAATCTGTTTTTTTATTATTGATTTTTTCAATTAAATCTTGAATAAAAGGAACTGCAACAGTAGTAACTACCAAAATTAAAACTCCCATCTCTAATATTAATTGTTTGATTGTTTCCAAAAGTCCGATAAATGTATAAACTAAAACTATCAGACATAACAAAAAGATAACAAAAAACCAATGTAAAATTATTGTTAAATTTTTTTATCAGTTTCTTCCATTATAAAGTTTTTATTTATTATC
>JAYEKL010000012.1:0-5267 GCA_034660995.1 Patescibacteria group bacterium
AGGCTTAGCCTCTATACGATTATCTTTTGTTTAAAGTATTCCTTTCTATATAAAGATAAGCCGTAATAATAAAACCAGCGTGGAGAGGCTAAGTCTCTGTCTGTGTAAATATTTAATTAAAGTGAGGAAGTCCTATAAATAAAAGTTTTCTATTTTTAGTAATATTTATCGTAGCAGTGGATTCCTGCTTCTGCGGGAATGACATTTAGATTTTTTCTTGATTCATAATTCATAATTCATAATTCAAAACCATGTCTGACATAATCCAACTCATTGCTTCTCAAGGCGTGAGCATAGAAACAATCTATTTAATTCTTGCGTTACCGTTTGTTGCAACCTTGATTGCTGCTTTTCGGCAGTTGATTGGGATTAAATCATTCGGTATTTATACACCGCTTGTTTTAGCCTTTGCTTTTTGGGCGATTGGAATTAAATATGGAATAGCTATCTTTTTGGTTATTTTTTTGACTGGAACAGTAGTGCGGTACATTTTAAAAAACTTTCGTTTATTGTATATGCCAAGAATGGCAATTGTTATAACAGTGATTAGCTTAGCAATATTAATGTTACTTGCGATTGGAGGTTATTTAAATAAAAGTGGACTTGCTTCAACTTCCATTCTTCCTATTCTTATTTTAATAACACTTATAGAAAAATTTATTTCTACTCAAATTGAAAAGGGATTTAGAACTGCGGCGTTTCTTTCTATAGAAACGCTTGTTATTTCAATTGCAGGCTATTATCTTATAATCTGGGATCAATTTAGAAATTTGGTTCTTGAACATCCAGAATATATCCTATTATTATTCGTTATTAATGTATTTTTAGGAAAATGGACTGGAATTCGTTTGAGTGAATATTTAAGATTCAGAGAAGTTATAAAGAATGTAAATTGAAAAAAGTCGTAGGGGCAGACCTATGTGTCTGCCCAAAATATGCGACAAAACAAAATTTATTCAGTAATCTGGACAGACACATAGGTCTGTCCCTACGACAAACAATGTTTACTTTTATAAAAAATAGCAAAGGACTTCTAGGAATGAATGCCAGAAATATTTCCTATATTAGGCCTAACAATCTTCAAGAAGCGATTCATCTTGCTAACAACAAATTAAGAAGCAAGGAAGCGCTTTTTGATGCCGGGATACCAGTTCCAAAGATCTATAAGATTATTAGGAATAGATATGAACTAGAAGTTTTTAAATGGGGAGATTTGCCTAAAAGTTTTGTTTTAAAACCGAATTGTGGTGGTGGTGGAAAAGGAATTAAAGTAATATTCGGACAAAAAAAAGATAAAAGCTGGATTTCGTCAGATGGCAGAAAAGTTACTATTAAAGATTTGCGAAATCATATTATGGATATTTTTGAGGGACTGTATTCTTTTTCTGGAACTTCAGATATTGCTTTTTTTGAAGAAAGAATTAGGCTTTTAAAAACTCTTAAACCATATTCATATAAGGGAATTCCTGATATTAGAGTAATTGTTTACAATAAGGTTCCTGTTATGGCGATGCTTCGTTTGCCGACGAAAGAATCTGAAGGAAAAGCTAATTTACATATGGGTGGAATAGGACTAGGCGTGAATATTACTACTGGTGTAACAACCAATGCTGTAATGCGTGATCAATTAATAAAGAAGACTCCAGATACAAAACTTAAATTAAGTGGAATCAAAATTCCTTACTGGAAGAAAATTTTGGAAATAGCAATTAAATGTCAGGAAGTTTCAAAGTTGGGATATATTGGTGTTGATATAGCAATTGACAGTGAACGCGGGCCGGTTGTTTTAGAGATAAATGCTCATGCGGGACTCTCAATTCAAATTGCCAATTTATCTCCACTTAAATATAGACTAAAAAAAGTAAGCGGGCTAGAAGTGAAAAATGAAATTCATGGGATTAGAATTGCTCAAGATCTATTTGGCGGAGAAGTTGAAGAAGAGATTAAAAATATTTCAGAAAAACAAGTTCTTGGAATTATTGAAACAATCAAGATTAAATATATTGAAGATATTAAAAACGAAGAAAACAAGATTAAAATCGCAAGAGGCTCCACACAGAGTATGGAGCTAACAGAGAGAATAGATAAAGAAGAAAAAGCGGAAGAAAAAGAGTTAGAACTTAAAGCGAAGATAGATACTGGCGCAGATTATTCATCAATAGATGAGGAATTAGCAAAGAAGATGGGTTATGGGGAAATAATAGATGAATTTAATGAAATCGTTAAAGACTTAAAAAAAGATAGTAATATATCTAAGAAAGTTTTAGATAAGAAAATAAAAGAGAAATTGGAAGAACGGGGCGCTGATTTCGATACAGTGGTTATTAAATCAAGCCAGGGTATTTCTTGTCGTTTGCTTATAGGGATGAAAATAGAATTGTCTGGGGTTTTGTTGTCGTCAAATATGTCTGTTACTAATCGAAGTAATCTAGAATTTCCAATGATTATCGGGCGAAAAGATCTAGGAGCTTTTTTAGTTGATCCAAGCAAGATTCAGTCTAAGCTGATTCGGTTATCAATAAATAATGGGAGAAAGAGAGATATTAAAGAAACTATAAAATTAATTATTGAAGCAGAAAATAATAAGCAAGAAGAGGATATAGTCGCTAAAGAAAAAATAATATTTTATGCGAAAGAAATAGAAAAAGCAGCTGGGAAATTTAATGATGTTTTTTCATTTATTGCTCCTTATGGAGTTAGATCAAGAAGTTGTTTTGAAGAATTAAATATATTTTTAGAAAAAAGAAGTAGAAAAGAATATAATCCAGTATTCAAATATCCGATTTTTAAAAATTTCAGAGAAGAACAATTTAAGTCGGCGCTAAAAAAAATAGATAGTGTTTGCGAGAGTGTGAAGTTTGAGAGTAACGATTTTATAAGGCAAATAGTTAGAGAAGCATCTTCTTTGAGTAGGAATAAAATAAATTTTTTAATGTCTGTAAAACAAAAAAATGAAATGAACTCTTTTAAATATGCTAAGAGTATTTATGATGATATAAACAGTGATTTGGTAGAAAAAGCAGAAGAGGTTTATCAAAAGTTATTGAAATATAAAGAAGAAGAGGATAATGAGCAGGTTAATAATCTAAAAGAAAAAATATTTAGTCCTAAACAGGTAAAGAGTAAGTTTGAAGAAGTTTTGAAAATTATGGAGTTATTAGAATGGGATGTTGCGCTTGATAAAGATGTTAGTCAAATTGATGTAAAATATAATTCGGCAAAATATAATTCACCTACAATTACTATTCCTCGAAAGAAAAAAACAAACGGTTTAGAATTGGCAAGAAAAATCATTCATGAAGTTGTCCATTTAAAGACGAATAGCAATAACAGTGAAATAGGATTTGGAGGAGTTATTTTTGGCAGGGATTATGAGCTTTATCAGGAAGGTTTTGCCAGGATGATGAGCAATGATTTTGTTAATGATATTTTTGGCGCGCAAAAGAAATTGTCAAATCCGTATTATATTTTGGCAATGAATAAAGTAAAAAACGGTAGTAATTTCCATGAGGTTTTTGATTATATTTACGGACTAAAAATAAAAGAATATAGAGTGAAAAATATTGATAATTACAATGCGAAAGAAAGAGCGCAAAAAGAAACATTGTTTGTTTGTAAAAGAATATTCCGTGGGTTTAGGGAGAGTTTGTCAAATGGTAGAGCATATTTTCCAAAAGATAAAATGTACTTAGAAGGTGAAATTTTAGCAAAAAAAATGCGTGACAACAATTTAGAAAATTATTTGATTGCGGCAAAAATAGATCCTTATTTATTGCCGTTGTTTATAAAATTTGGGATAATAGATAAAGATAAGATAAAATATAATTTGGACGGAGATCTGGAAACCTATCGAAAAATATTTTTAGAGTGGTAGAAAACTAGAGATATTCTACGGCGCTTTACAGGCTGTCTAATAAGTCAAAAATACACGGAATTTATTCCTGAACTGAATCCAGGACAGGCTCTTTAGGATTTCATAAGATTGGTTCAAATAAGCGAAACTTCATAAAATCCTAAAGGATAAATTCCTCTTATTAGACAGCCTGTTTAGCGCACTGACCCTCGGCTAAAGCCGGGTAGAAATTATTGAAACAATTTGGACGGAGACCTGGAAACCTATCGAAAGTTGTTTTTAGAGTGGTAATTAAATTTATGTTTATGGAAAATTTAGAAGATATAAAAAATATAATTGATAAAAATTTAGATGGAACTGTTTATAGGGTTGTAAACAGAGAGACTTTAAATGGAGTCGGATTTGAAAAATTTATTAAGAATTATGCTATTTTATCAATCAATAAATCTCCAGAGTTAAAATTGATAAAAAGGTATGTAGATGTTTTTTGTTTAGAAGATTTTTTAGACAAATCGCTTTTACAAAAAAGCAAAGAAGCTGATGATATATTTTCTGACAAAAATGTTATTAACTATTTAAATAAAAAAAAGGGTAACAAATATTTTCTTGTCTATAAAATATCAAAAAATCTTACTAAATATTGTGAAAACAAAAAGGAATGTAAAATATTAAACATTGGCGATAAGTTGAGGCATAAACTTGGAAATAAAATATTTTTTAATACTATTCTTAAAAAAAATAAGATTAGGCAAATTCCTAACATCATCGTAAACTTTAATAGTAAGAAACAAATTCAAAATTTTAAAAAAAAGTTTAAAAAATTAATTATTCAGGATGCCAATAGTTTTTCTGGTTTTGGCACCACAACCATTGAAAACGAAAAAGATATTAATAAAGCGTGGAAAGACTTAAAAGGGAAAAAAATTAAAGTCGCAAAATTTATAGAAGGTCCTTTATTAAGCTGTACTGGATGTGTAACAAAATATGGTATTCTTATTTCACCGCTTAGATATCAGATAATAGGAGAGCCTACCGTTACTGCTGATAAATATTTGTGGTGCGGGAATGATTGGAATATTGATGATTTGGACGATAAAATAAAAGATTATGCGTACAAAATTGTTGATAAAATTGGAAATCATCTAAAAAATCAACATAGTTATAAAGGAATTTTTGGAATTGATTTTATTTTAGATAAAAATAGCGACAAATTATATTCCTTAGAATTAAATCCTAGATTATTAGGAACGACACAGTTGTATGCTAGCTTGCAAGTTGAAAATAAAGAACCGCCTTTGGTTGGTTTCCATATTTTGGAATTTTTAAACGTAGAATATAATATTGATATAAATAAATTAAATATAAAAATTGGAGAAGAAAAGAAAGGGGCTCATATTATTTTACGGAATAAATT
>JAYEKL010000013.1:0-4963 GCA_034660995.1 Patescibacteria group bacterium
ATTGGAGTAACATCTAATCTTAAAAAAAGAGTTTATGAACACAAAAAAGTTTAATAGATGGATTTACAAAAAAAATATAGTGTTGATAAATTAGTATATTTTTAAAGAACTAATGATGTTAATCGAAAAAGAAAATCTTTGTTGGATAGATTTATATTATAATTTAGAATAACGATTTTTGATATTATTACCGATTATTGATAATTTAAAACTATGCGGTTCTATTTCTAGATTCCTGCCTTCGCGGGAATGACAACGATATTACTTTTTCATAAACAAAAAATGAAAACCAAAAACAAACTATTTATAATTTCAGGACCTTCTGGCGCGGGAGAGGATAGTATTATTGAAGAGCTGAAAAAAATTCTTCCGATTGAGAGAGTTGTGACAACAACGACGAGGGAAAAGCGGTCAGATGTTTTTGCGGAGGATCCGTATTATTTTATTTCCAAAAAAGAATTTAAAAAGGGAATTGCGGAAAATAGATTTTTTGAGTATGCGCAGGAATATAATAATCAGTTTTATGGTGTTACTAAAAAAGAAATTGAGAGAGTTATTAAAAGTGATAAAATAGGGATTTGGAAAATTGAATATAAAGGTGTTATGACAATAAAAAAAATAATGCCTGAAATTGTCGCAATTTTGATTACGACGGAATCGCTTGAAATATTAAAACAAAGGATTTTAAAACGCGGTGCAAGTGAGGAGTTTGCTGAAGAGAGAATGGCTTATACGAAAGAGTGGCTGAAGCATAAAGGTATTTATGATTATGAAGTTGTTAATTGTGATGGGAAGTTGGAAGAAGCGGTTGAAGAGGCGAGGGGGATTATTTTAGGAGAAATGAAATAAAAAAATTCTTGTCATTCTGAACTTGTTTCAGAATCTTTCAGTTATTACATTAAATTAATCTATAAATCATTAAATCTTTCAATTAGGACAAAAACGCAATTGCTATTTTTTTTTAAAATAAACAAAAAGATAATTGTATCTGCGTCGTAGATGAAAGATAGTTTTTAAATAGGATAAGTTAAAACCTAAAATAATGAAGATCCTGAAACAAGTTCAGGATGACATACATTTTTTTATTTAATCAAAACCAAAATGAAAAAAAACATTAACATCATCATTATGGGACCGCAGGGTTCTGGTAAAGGAACGCAGGCGAGAATGCTTGCAGAAAAATTTGATTTACAAATTTTTGAAACGGGGAGTGTATTAAGGGAAATAGCGAGCAAGAATACTAAAACTGGAAGAAAGATAAATGAAATTATAAATGTAAAAGGTGATATTGTTCCATGGGATTTTATGAAAGAAGAAATATTGGGGCAGAAATTAAGCGAGCTTGATGAAAATAAAGGAATAATTTTTGATGGAACACCACGTATTATAGAGGAAGCTGAGTTTTGGAATGAAAAATTTAAAGAAACTGTTAGAATAATAGATTATGTTTTTTATATAGATATTTCAGAAGAGGAATCTGTAAAAAGGATTTCAAATAGAAAATTATGTAAGAAAAACGCGCATCCGCTGATTATTGGTAGGGATTTGAGTGAAGATGAAAAGAAGTGTCCGATTTGCGGTAGTGAGGTTTATAGAAGAGAAGATGATGTGCCAGAAAAAGTTTTAAAGCGTTTAAAATGGAGTAGAAAGCTTCTGAGCCCTGTTATTGAGCATTATGAGAACAGAAACATACTAATAAGGATAAATGGTGAACAGAGCGTGGAGAAAGTTTTTGAGGAGATTATAAAACATATAAAGTAATGCATTAATTCGGCACTAGCGAACATAGATTTTTGGGTATAGGTAAATATTAATAATTATAATAATCTAATATGAAACAAAAAATAAATATAAAATCAAAAGCTGAAGTAGAAATTATGAGAGAAAGCGGAAAAATTCTCGCGACGATTTTACAATTGCTTACTTCAAAAGTTAGACCAGGTATTTCTGGGGATGAGTTGGAAAGAATTGCTGAAAAAGAAGTTAAAAAATATAATGTGATTCCTTCTTTTAAAAACTATGTAATAGGTAAAAATATAATTCCATTTCCTTCTATAATTTGCTTTTCTGTGAATGATGAAATTGTGCATGGCTTTCCATTTGGGAAGATAATAAAAGACGGTGATATTGTTAGTATTGATATGGGGGTAAAATATAAAGGATTTCATTCTGATAGCTCTTATACAGTCGGAGCTGGGAAAATAAGTGAGAAAGCAAAAAAAATTGTTGAAATTACGAGAGAATCTTTGTTTAGGGGTATTGAACAAGTAAAACCAGGAAACAGGATAGGTGATATCGGATTTGCTGTGCAAAAATATGCTGAGAAAAACAATTTTTCTGTTGTGAGAAATTTGGTTGGTCATGGCGTTGGCAGGTCAGTTCATGAACCGCCAGAAGTTCCTAATTTTGGTAGTAAAAAAACTGGCTTAAAATTATGTCCCGGAATGACTTTTGCGATAGAGCCAATGTTAAATGAAGGTAACTATTATATTAAATGTGATGACGATGATTGGACAATTAGAACAGCTGATGGAAGATTATCTGCGCATTTTGAACATACAGTAGCGGTGACAAATGATGGGTGTGAAATTTTAACAAGATTGGATTGATTATTGTTTTTTACCAGTTTTAGTTGAGGCTAGCGAATTATCTTTATCTCGCGAGGTTAAAACCTCTTAAACTGTACGCTAAAGCGCCGTAGAAAAGAATTATTGAAATTCCTTGATGATAAACTATGACAAAGATATTAAGTATTGATTATGGCAATAAGAAAATAGGGTTGGCAATTTCAGATATTAACAAGAAACTAGCCAGCCGTTTTTTGACACTTAAAAACAAATCTTTAAAAAGTTCTATTGAGGAAATAAAAGATATAATTACAGATAAAGAGATTGGAGAAATTGTGGTCGGTCTTCCAGTTGGATTAAAGGCTGAAAGTAGTCAAACGCGAAAAACGAATCGTTTTATAGATTATTTAGCAGAAGAAATAAGTATTCCGATTAAGAAGATAAATGAAGTTTTTACATCTAAAATGGCTGAAGAAAATCTAAGGAGAGCGGGAATAAAAAGTGAAGAAATAAAAAAAGTGATTGATCAAGAAGCGGCGAGAATATTCTTACAGGATTATTTGGATAGTAAAAGTAAATGATAAAATTAAAAAATAAAAGCGTAATAATAGAATATTCTTTAGTAATAATTGGGTTAACTATGTTAACTCTCGTATTTTTTATTGATATTTTGTCTAATTTTTCATCAGCAATTATCGGAGACGGAGGAGATGGGGTGGTATTTCTTTGGAATTTTTGGTGGATAAAAGAAAGTATTTGGGAATTGCATCAAAATCCACTTATTTGTGATTATATGTTTTATCCATATGTTATGGATTTGCGTTTACATACTCTTATTCTTGCGCCAGCGTTAATTATGCTACCAGCGCAAATATTATGGGGTTCTATTGTTGCCTTAAACGCTTATGTGTTAATTTCTTTTGTGCTTGCAGGGTTGGGAACTTACTTACTTTCAAAATTATATATTAAAAGTAAAATAACTGCGTTTCTGGGCGCAATAATTTATGCATTTAATACTTATGTAATTTCTCATACTTATGGCCATTTCAATCTTACTACAACGTGGCCAATACCATTTATTATTTATTTTTTAGAAAAACTTTATAACACAAAAGAAACAAAGTATGCGTTTTATAGTTCGTTTAGTTATATTTTTTTAGTTTATTCTGATCTTCAATATGCAATTTTTACTGCTTTACTTATTATTCTATGGTTAATTTGGAAAATACTAATTATAATTAAAAACAAACAATCAATATGCTTGTTTGTAAAACCATTATTATTTTTTACCGTTTTTCTTATGGTCGGATTGTATCCGTTATTTTCCTTGATAACTTCGGGACTAAATAATAATCTTTCAAAACCAACTCAAGAAGCGGTAGAATTTTATAGTCCAGATATTCTTTCTTGTGTGATTCCTCCGCAAGGAACAATAACAAATGATATTATAGCGAGTCATAGTTCTCAATTGGCTCAAATTAGCTTTAGCGGGCCGGAATGGGCAACTTATATGGGTTTAGTAATTATCATTCTTTTCCCATTTGTTATTTTTAGAACAATTCGTAAAAGAGAAAATGGATATATATTTTGGCTAATCATTTTTTTTGTATTTTTTATATTAAGTCTTGGTCCGGAGTTACATTATTTTGCTAATCAGAACACTGGGATTGCATTACCCTTTAGCTACATTCAAAACTTCCCCCTTTTAAATATGACACGAGTACCTGTTAGAATATTAATAATTGCAATATTAGCAATATCAATATTAATAGCGTGGCTATTGTCAAATATAAGATCTGTTAAAATTCGTTACATAGTTACATCTTTGTTTATTGTAATATGTATAGGAGAATTGTTTTTGTTGCCAGTTTATGTTCAAAAATTAGAGCTGCCTAAAGCATACACATTTTTAGAAAAAAGATCTGATTTTCAAAAAACAGATGAATCAATTATTGAATTTCCGTTATTTTTTACAGATAGAATTGATTTATTGGGGAAAAAAGAAACAATATTCTTATTTTATCAAACTGCGCATGAATACAAAATAATCAATGGCTATTTGTCTTATACTCCTCAGAATTTTTTAAAACAATATATAAATATGCCAGGTATGTTATTTTTAATTGAACCATTGAGTTATGAAAAACCACAAGGAGATAATTTAGCAGAGTTAGAAGACTTTTTATACAATAAAGCAAATGTAAAATATGCTATTATTCATAAAAGAATGCTTGATCCTGTTGAATTTGACTATCTTTCAAAATTTCTTCAATTAGATCTATCTGGCAATATAGTTTATAATGATCAAGATATAATTATATATGAGTTAAATAGACTACAATAAATCTTTTATGGAATTGTTTTGATCTAAAATTTATTTGGTTTAATGATTAAAA
>JAYEKL010000014.1:0-4837 GCA_034660995.1 Patescibacteria group bacterium
AAAATAAAGTTTTAACTATGGGAGAATTAGCAGAGATTTCCGGGACAAGACTAACTACACTTAAATATTATACTGAGCTTGGAATTTTGCCTTTTAGCCAGGCCGAAAAAAGATTAACCCGGAAATACAAAAAAGGAGAGGCACTGGAACGCCTTGATAAGATTAGGGAACTAAAGGGAAAAAGATTAACGATTAAGGAAATTATTGAGCATTTTAATAAATCTGCTAGTAGAAGATAAAGTATATAGATATTTTTTATTGCAAAGAAAGAGGAAATAATTTAAGAAAATGATAGAAATTAAGATTGACCACAAAAATAATGAACTTTATGATATTTCTAAAAACATCCAAAATAATGTTTTTAAAGCAAGGCCCTTTTTGAAATGGGTCGGCGGGAAAAAACAGATAATTCCTCAGATAAAACAATACATTCCTCGAAATTATTATCGATATTTTGAGCCTTTTATCGGTGGAGGTGCCCTTTTTTTTGATTTGGCACCTAAAAAAGCATATGTCAATGATATAAACGAAATTCTTATTTCTGTATATAGAAATATAAAATTTCACCCCCATAAGGTGGTTAAAAAACTTGAAGATTTACAAAAAACATTTTATGCAATGAATGAAAAAGAAAGAAAATTATATTTCTATGAGATAAGGAACGTTTTTAATGAGAAAGAAGATAGCTCTCTTATAAAAACTACATATTTAATTTTTTTAAATAAAACTTGTTTTAATGGTATGTATAGGGAAAATTCAAAAGGACAGTTTAATGTTCCTTTCGGGAGATATAAAAATCCTAAAATCCTTGACGAAAAAAATATATTGGCTGTTTCAAAATTATTACAAAAAACCACTATAACGAATTATTCCTTTGAAAAGGCTGTAAAAGATGCTAAAGAAGGTGACTTTATATATTTTGATCCTCCTTATCATCCCCTAACCATTACTTCTAATTTTACCAACTATTCTAATGGCGGATTTAACAAAGAAGATCAGATGAAACTCAGAGATGTTTGTATTAACTTGGATAAAAGAAATTGCTTTGTTATGCTAAGTAATTCCAATACGCAATTTATCAGGGAAATTTATCATGGTTTTAATCAAAAAACCGTATTGGCGGCAAGAATAATCAATTGTAAAGCTTCTGGGAGGGGAAAAATCAACGAACTATTAATTATGAATTATTAAAAAAGGATATGATTAAGTTTTAAGAAATCCAAATAAATAATCTTAAAGAGAAAATTATGAATAAAATAAAAACAAAAACAGTCCCTACCCCAGAAAGAAAAAGAGAAAAAGATAGATTAATATTAGAAGAAAAGCAAAAAGGAACTTCTGATTTTGAAATAGGTAAAAAGTATGGGGTGAGCTATAAGTATATTGAAGGACTGGTAACAAGAGAAAAAGGAATCAATGTTAATCATTTTCAAACAAGAAAAATAACCAGTAATCTTGTCCCGAAATATTTTCAGATACAAAGATCGACAGTGTGGAGCTTTAAACAAAGGGGTAATTGGGCTACTCATAACGGAAAATACAGAGGCAATTGGTCACCATATATCCCCAGAAATATCATCTTAAAATATTCAAAACAAGGAGATCTTGTTTTGGATTATTTTTGTGGAGCGGGTACAACAGCAGTTGAGGCAAAATTGTTAGGAAGAAGATGCATAACATTAGATATTAATCCTGATGCGATTGCATTAGCCAAAGAAAATAATAATTTTAAAATTAACCAACTACATTTGCCTAATTTAAATGAACAATTAATAGAAATTTATGAACCGGAAATATTTACAGGAGATGCAAGAAAATTATCAAATATTAAGGATAATTCGGTTGACTTAATATGTGCGCACCCTCCTTATGCAAATATTGTCCAATATACAGACAATAAAAAAGATGATTTATCGTTTCTAGATATACCTGATTTTTTGGATGAGATGGAAAAGGTAGCCCATGAGAGTTTTCGAGTATTAAAACCGGGCCATCAATGTGCTATCTTAATCGGCGATACCAGAAAAAAGAAACATGTTATTCCTTTAGGATTTGATCTTATAGAAATTTTTCTGAAGGCCGGGTTCAAGTTAAGAGAATTAATTATTAAAAGACAGCACAATTGCAAAACTACCGGTTTTTGGTTTAATAATAGCATAAAATATAATTTTTTATTATTGGCTCATGAATACTTACCGGTCTTTGAAAAACCAAAGCGAATCTCAAATATTAAGCCCTACGATAAGAATAATGATAAAAAAATATTTTCTTATCTTGCGGTTCCCAAAATAACAGAGGAAGCTATCTCTGTTGAAACCACAACGGTTTGGTTGCTTTCCGCAAAGAATTTTGAAAAGCATTTAACTAAAAATGTCATATCGAGATATTCGCCTAAAAGTATTTATTCAACCTATCATTTTGCCGAACAAAATAATGAAAATAGTAAATTATCAGAGAAACAAAAGATTGATCTGCTTTATATCAAATTTCCTATTAAATTAAAAGAGTCTGTAGATACAGATAGTTATGAAAAAGATATACAGAAAATTATTAATGAGCAAATAGACTATATTGAGGACAAAGGATTTGTTGTTATTCAAGCTAAAGATCTAAGAGATCGAAACGGATACATAATCCCTCTTGCAAAGAGATTAAAAGATTTAATTCAGAATAACAATAGATTATGGTTAAAAGAAATCATTGTCGCTACTATAGAAAAGAATAAAATTAAGGCGGGAAATAATGGTTTAAGCATGGAAAAGTTTAACAATGAACATTTAGCGATTCATCATTGTTATCTTCTTGTTTATGAAAAAGTAAAATAAGGTATCTAGGAGGTTTGTTCTGTGAAATTTTTAGATTTTTACAAAAGCAAATTAAATTGCAACACTTTAGATGAAGTATTTGATTTGCTCATATCAGAGTTAAAGCCAAGTAATCGATTGTGGTCTTATTTTGTTAATTGGGAAAAAGTGCTTTTAAATACGAAAAAAATTGAAATATCTCTGAATATTTTAAACTATCTTATTGGAAAAGATAATTTTGATGAAGAATTCAAATATTTAATAAAGAAACATCCGGAAATTAGTGAAGTGATACCTGCTTTGGTAGTAAGAAATGGCAAAAAAGAAAAAGAATTAACTATTTTAGTAGATTTTAAGAATAAAAAATTAATTTACGAAAACTTTAATTTCCGCAAAGAATCTCCTTCTGATGTGGATATTGAAAAATATCTCCTATTTGTTAAAAAAACCGGGTTAAGAGATTTATTCATTTCAAAGAAAATTAAAAATTTGGTTGACTATATGATTGGAATTGAGGCGGGATTGGATAGCAACGGGAGGAAAAACCGTAGCGGAAAATCAATGGAAAAAATAGTGGAGGTCTTTTTAGAAGATTACTGTAAAAAATCGAATTGTAAATATTTAAAAGAAGCCACTGCACCATTAATAAAAAAAGAGTTTGGATTTTCAATTCCGGTTGATAAATCTTCGAGAAGGTATGATTTTGTAATAGACAATAAGAAAAAACCTATTATTATTGAAACAAATTTTTATGGAGGCGGAGGTTCTAAATTAAAATCCACTGCCGGGGAATATCAGCATTTAAATAATATTTTAAAAGATGATGCCACCTTTGTATGGATCACTGATGGTCTGGGGTGGGAAACTTCTAAAAGGCCATTAAAAGAAGCTTTTGAAAATAATGATTATATCTTTAATTTATATATGTTAGAGAATGATATATTAGGTTATATTACTTAAAATTACATAGAAAAAGACGAAATGTAAACAGCGCTTAGCAATACATATAAAGGAACTGAGGAGTTAAAGTTGAATAAAACTTTTATTTATCTAGATGAATCCGGAGATTTAGGTTTTAAGAGAGGTTCATCTAAATATTTTGTTATATCCTTTATTGCTATGGACGCTAAAACAAATTTAATATTAAAGAGAAAAATAATAAAAGTTAAGAAAAGACATAAAATAGGAAAAAATATAGAGATTAAGGGTAACAAAAGCAATCATTCTCTCCGCGCCGATATTTTAAAAGAGATATGTTTTTTACCAATAAAGATTTATTCTATTACGGTTAATAAACAAGGAATAAATAAATTTTTACGTAAAGACACTAATATTTTTTATAACTATATGGTGAATTTGATATTAGTTCCATATATAGAACAGTCAAAAATTAGTAATTTATGTCTGATAGCAGATTTAAGAATTAATAAGGTTTCTAAAGGAATGAGATTTGGGGATTATTTGAAATATAAACTTTTCTTTGAAAATGGCTTATATAAAATAAAACTTGATATCCAATATCTCGATTCACTTACTTCGTATGGTTTGCAAGCTGTTGATTTTGTAGCTAATAGTATTTTTAAAAGCTACGAACAAGCGAATAATAGATACCATGAAACTTTAAGGGGAAGTATTATAGAAGATAAACATTTATATTTCAATTCTCAAGCATAAAAGCGGACCCTGGAGGCAACTAGCTTACATCTAGTTTATACCACCCTTCCGGTAGTATACCGATTCAGGACTTACCCGCTTTTACATAAAAACTATAATTTTTTATTATTTTATTATATTATTTTATAATTATTATATATATTTTTAAAAATTTTGTCAACTTGTTCTCGTTTTGTCATTTTGGTAGGATTTTTAGATGGCCTATGTATTGACACCTACGCTATGTATTAATTTACAATATATACAACACACCCGCTACGCCTCTTAACAATGCGTACCCTGGCGGGTTTTTATTTAGTAATAAATTTTTAAAGGCCTTTATTATGATAAAAACTAAAACTTATATGGATAAGTTAATG
>JAYEKL010000015.1:0-23037 GCA_034660995.1 Patescibacteria group bacterium
GGAAATCAGAAATATTGCGATTATTGCTCATGTTGATCATGGAAAAACAACTTTGACAGATGCGTTGATGCGTCAAACTGGAATGGTGAATGATGAATCAGTAAGTATGGATAATGATGATCTTGAGCTAGAACGAGGGATCACGATCTATTCAAAGAACGCTTCACTTTTTTACAAGGGAACAAAAGTAAATATTGTAGACACTCCCGGACACGCGGACTTTGGGTCTGAAGTAGAGCGAGTTTTACGATCAATTGACAGCGTTCTTTTGATCGTTGACGCGCAGGAAGGTCCGATGCCGCAGACAAAATTTGTCTTAAAAAAATCTTTAGAACTTGGATTGAAACCAATTGTTGTTCTTAATAAGATAGATAAGCCCGCTGCAAATCCTGAAACTGCTCACGACCAGGTGCTTGAACTTTTTATGGATCTTGGGGCGAATGATGAGCAATTAGATTTTACAACGGTTTACGCTATTGGGCGTAATGGAATTGCTATGAAAAATCTTGACGACAAGTCAAAAGATTTAACTCCTCTTTTGGATATAATTTTAGAAAAAGTTTCTCCAGCAAAATCAGACACTTCGTTGCCATTTAGAATCCAGCCTTTTAATCTTGCTTATGATGATTTTACAGGAAGACTTGCTATTGGCAGGATATATGAAGGAGTTATAAAAAAAGGAGATAAAGTCATTGTTAAAAAACCTTCAGGAGAAACTAGAAACGCGTCAATTACAAAAATAAGTATTTTTAATGGGCTAGAAAAGAAAGATGTCCAAGAGGCTGTTGCTGGTGACATTGTTATGCTTGCTGGAATTTCTGATATCTATATTGGCGAAACGATATGCGCTAATGAAGACCAAGAACCGCTTCCAGAAATAACAATAGACGAGCCGACAATATCTGTTAATTTTTTAGTTAATAATTCGCCGTTTGCTGGTCGAGAGGGAAAGTTTGTGACGATGAGGCAAATTAGAGAAAGACTTGAGAAAGAATTAGAGGTCAATGTCGGATTGAAAATTGATTTTTCCGCGGTAGATTGTTTTAAGGTCTATGGGCGGGGAGAAATGCATATCGCAATTCTTCTTGAAAATATGCGTCGTCAGGGATATGAACTTCAAATTTCACAGCCTAGCGTGATCATCAAAGAAGAAGATGGAAGGAAGCTGGAACCATTTGAAGAAGTAACTATTGATGTGCCAGATGAATTTTCTGGAACAGTCATTGAAAAAATTTCTAAACGCAAAGGGACAATGACAGAAATGAGATCTGAAAATGGAAATACAAGAATTATATTTGAAGTTCCAACCAGAGGAATTTTAGGATACAAAAGAGAATTTGTTATGGATACAAAAGGAGAAGGAATTTTTTGTTCCTGTGTTCTTGGTTTTAAAGAATGCGCTGGAGAAATTAAAAAGCGTCATTTAGGTTCTATGATCTCAATGGTGCCTGGAAAAACCTTAGCATTTTCTTTGGCAAATTTGCAAGAAAGAGGAGAACTTTATATCAATCCAAACACAGAAGTTTATGAAGGAATGGTAATCGGGAATACCGCAAAAGGAACAGATTTAACCGTTAATCCTATCAAAGGAAAACATTTAACAAATATGCGCGCGTCAGGATCTGACGAGAATTTAAAACTTACTCCTCCGCTTGAAGTAACACTTGAAGGCGGAATGGAAATCATAGCAGAAGATGAATACCTTGAAATTACCCCGAAAAGTGTTAGGCTCCGCAAGAAACTTCTAACAGACAACGAAAGAATAAAAGCGAAGAGATAGGGGGTTAGGAATTAAGTTTTAGAATGTTGGGAGTTGGGAGTTAGGTTTTTAGGGTTTATCATAGTTGTCATTTCGAATCCCGCTGAGTCCCGTTCCAAATTTTACAAGACTATCTAATCAATATCAACTTTAGAAATTACACATTTGCGTGTTGTCATTCCTGTGGAGACAGGAATCCAGACGCAATATCTTTAGTTTTTAGAATATCATTATAATAATTGAAATATCAGCTAATCTCACAGCTATCTTGTTTACAAAGCATTTATCTTAAAATAACATCCGATGATACTTCACCTGGATTCCCGTTTTCACGGGAATGACAAACTAAGATAAATGTATAAATTATACTAATTCTTTATTCTAAGTTTAATTTAAAATAAGCTGTTATCGCAAGGTTTCGTACAGTTATGGTTTGTAACCAATTTCTAAATGTTTCCATGATATTTAAAAATAAAAGGAACGGGTTGCGAACCCGCTCCCGCAATTTAGCGATAGCCGAATGGGCTCAGAATAAGCTTATTTCAGTGCTCATTTCGAGATAACAAAAATGTTTTTCTACAATCTAAAACTATGAAAAAGAAAACTACCAAAAATAAAATAAAGATAGGCAAAATTATATTGCTAACTATAATATTTTTAGTTGCGTTTTCAATTGGAATTTTAGCATATTTACATTATCAAAAATATTCAAATAAAATTTTGCCAAACATATCTATAGATGGAGAAAACTATTCAAATCTAACAAAAGAAGAAGCATTAAATAAACTTGAAAACAAGATAAAAGATTTTAGAGATAGCGGAATTACTCTTACTTACAATGATAATTCTTACAACACACAACTTGCGGAAATAGGAATTAAAATAGATACAGAAGAAATAATTTCAAATGCTTTTAGTTATGGGCACGGAAATGATATACTTGAAAACTTAAACGACTGGATAAATTTACAAGTAAACAATGTTGATTTTTCAATTATTCCTAATATTAATAAAAGAGAACTAGAAAATTATATTTTAAATAATTTATCAGAGATAGAAAACCGACCTATAGATTTTGGTTATAAATATGAAAAAGATAAATTTGTCCCAATACTTGCAAAATCAGGAATGGTTGTAAATAAAGATAAATTAATAAAAAACATATCAGAAAATATTACTAATTTTGATAACAAAACGATAAATCTAGAAATTGTAAAGAAGAACCCAGAAATAAAAGAAGATAAAGATAAACTTGCTTTTACAGACGCAAAAAATTTATTAAATAAAAAAGTGATTTTAAAATATAATTCTAGTGAATGGGAAATTCAGAAAGAAGATTTTGCGCAATGGATTGGTTTTGGAGTTATAAATAATTTTGCAAACAATTATAACGTATTTGACAACAAAAGAACTCTTTGGATAAATCCAAATAAAAAGAAGATAGAAAATTATCTAATTTCACTTGTTCCGCAAATAAACAAAGAACCGATTAATGCTCAACTTAAATTTGATAAAAAAGGAAGAGTTGAACTATTTTTTCTTAGTCAAGAAGGAATTGCCCTTAAAACTAAAAAAAGTATGGACGTCATCAATAATATTGTTTTTGTCGAAAAAAATTATAAAAATAATTCTGAAGAGAAAATTGAGATTGAAATAATCATTGAAAAAATTAAACCAAAAATTACGACTGAGAGTATTGATAATATGGGAATAACTGCGCTCCTTTCAACTGGAGAGTCAAATTTTTATGGTTCACCAAGAAATAGAAGACACAACATTGCAGTTGGAGCCAGTAAATTCAATGGAATACTTATTGGACCTAAAGATGAATTTTCATTTAACGAAGCTCTTGGCGGAGTAGGAACAAGAGAAGGATATTTACCAGAGCTTGTTATTAAAAAAGGAAAAACAGTTCCTGAATACGGAGGAGGATTATGCCAAGTTTCAACAACAACTTTTAGAGGCGCTGTTAAAGCGGGACTTGAAATCACAGAGAGAAAAAATCACGCCTATCCAGTCATGTACTATAATCCACAAGGAACAGACGCAACAATATATCCCCCACACCCCGACCTAAGATTTAAAAATAATACTCCCGCATATATTTTAATTCAAACAAGAATTGAAGGAAATAAACTTTTCTTTGATTTTTATGGATCTGACGACAAGCGAAAAGTTGAATTGAAAGGACCTTATTCATACGACAGAAAACCAGATGGTTCAATGAAGTCAGTCTGGACACAAAAAGTTTACGATAAAGATGAAAAATTGTTATTTGAAAAGAAATTTCATAGCACATACAGATCCCCAGCTTTATATCCGCATAAAAGTCCGTTAGAGTAAAATTAGCTTCTTAGATCCTTTAAATCACTAAAAAAACTATGAAAAGGAAAATAATACTTGCTTCAAAATCAAAACCGAGAAAAACAATACTAGCAACAACCGGTCTTAAATTTGAAGTACAAAAAAGTAGGTACAAAGAAGATATGAGTGAGAAAATACCTGCCCATAAATTAGTACAGAAATTAGCTTTGGGCAAAGCTCAAAATGTTGCAAAGAAACATAAAAACGCAATTATAATAGGCGCAGATTCTTTTGTTGTTCTAGATAAAGAATTTTTAGGAAAACCACACACTGCGCAAAAAGCTAAAAAAATGCTAAAAAAATTAAGCGGTAAAAAACATCAGTTAATCACAGGAATTGCGATTATAGATACAAAAAAGAATAAAATAATCACCGACTACAACATTACTGAAGTATATTTTAAAAAATTATCAGAAAAAGAAATTGATTTATATATCAAAACCAAAGAACCATTTAAAAAAGCAGGTGGATACGCAGTGCAAGGAATAGGTTCTGTTTTAATAGAAAAGATAAATGGAAATCATACTAATGTCATAGGACTTCCAACTAATAAAATATACAAGCATTTGCTAAAATTAGGAGTAAATATTTTAGAATAAGCTTAAACTAGCCCCTAATTCATGGTCTCCTCTTGATATTTTTTTACTTTTAGTATATACTTCCAGAAGTCGTAAGATTATCATTATTAATTGTGTTTGCACCCGTAGCTCAACTGGATAGAGCGTCTGGCTTCGGACCAGAAGGCTGTGGGTTCGAGTCCTGCCGGGTGCACAAAAAATTTGAAACTTGAAACCTAAAACTTAAAACTCACTTTAGTTTATTGTAAAATATGTTATTTTGTTTCAAGTTTCAAGTTTCAAGTTTTATGTTTCAAGACCTGGGTCGTTAGCTCAATTGGTAGAGCAGTTGCCTCTTAAGCAATTGGTTAGAGGTTCAAGTCCTCTACGACCCACAAATAAAATTTTATAATTTTTAATTTTTAAATAATTCTTAAATTTTATAATTTCTAAACTTTATATTTTAAATCTGAAAAAACAGCTTTAAAATGATAGAAAACAATATAAATGTTTTTTAATTAAAAATTCTTTTTTGGTGGCTATGGTGTAATGGTAACACTAGAGGTTGTGGTCCTCTCGTCTCGGGTTCAATTCCCGATAGCCACCCCAACATAAAAAAAGCAGGATATAAAAAACCTGCTCTTTTTTTGCGGGAACTTTTTTGTAAATAGTTACCGACTTATTTTTCTATTTTTAAGTGACCATTTTCTAAAAGCGTTACTGTAAAAGGAATATTTAATTCTCCTCCGGTAGTAAGATCAAATACTTTTTCTGTTTCAGGAACAACAAAAATAACCTCTTGGTCAAAATAAGTTCTATCTCCCATCAGACACCCTGCGCTAAATCGATTATTAACTGGGGCTAGTACATCTCCTTCTTCGTTAAGAATCATTCTAAGTTCTGTAGAAAGACAAACGCCGACATCTTCCCAATGTGTATTAATTTTAAAATATAAAGTTAGAGCATTAACTTCATCTCCTGGCTTATAGGTCGCAGATCCGACAAAAGACGGAATCGTTCTTTCTCCCAGAGAAATCTTTGTGAGAGAAAAATCTGCTGTTCTTATTTCTTGCTCCCATGTCCAAGAAAGAGGGTAAGGATATGAAAAAGATTCTTGTACCAAATCGCCATTTGGTATTTCAACGGAAAAATAAGCATCTCTGTCCACGGCGTTGATAGTATAAACTGAGTCCCAATCATAAGAGGCTCCGAATTCAGTTATGGTCATATTGAGATGCTCTTTGCTTCCCGTATCGTTATTTGGTACTAAGCTATAGATTTTTGGATCGTCAATATTATTCTCGGGATCGGAACATCTTACCAAATTAGAAAGAGTAAAAGAATCCATTGTGACTTGATCAACAAGTTTGATATTATTCCAGTCCAGATGCCTATAACTTTCAAAAACATGCGGGCTGAGGATTAATCTTTTAAACTTTTTATTGTTAATTATCTTGACAATATAAACATCAAACCGAGTCGCTCCTTCGGCATTAGGATTTCTGACAATATCACCATCAAGAATAGCGTTTTGTCCTCCATCAGTAATAGTCCAGTTGTCATTTGTTGTCATATTGGATCTCGCGACTGCTCCATCGCAATATTTGCTATTTCCTCCGTGAAAAGTTATTCCGTTTGGGAGAACTTGCGCGTCCCAACCATTAAGCAGAGAATCATAATTTGAAGTTGAAAGGGTTACTCCGTAAAACATTTGCTTTGCGTTTATTACATTGCCCACGCTCCAATTTCCCAAATCCTGATTAAAAGCAGAGGCGCCGAAAAACATATAATCTATATATCTTACATTTGATGTATTCCAATTCCCTATATCTTGATTAAAAGCGAAAGCATTATTAAACATATGACCCATATTGGTTACATTTGATGTATTCCAATTTTTTATATCCTGATTAAAAGTGGAAGCATTATTGAATGTATCGCCCATATTGGTTACCGCTATTGTACTCCAGTTTCCTATATCTTGATTGAAAGCAGAAGCGTTATAAAACATATAATTCATACTTGTTACCGCCACCGTATTCCAGTCTCCTATATCTTGATTGAAAGAAGAAGCGCCATAGAACATTTGTTCCATGTTCATAACACTGCTAACATCCCAGCTTCCTATATCCTGATTAAACGATGATGCTCCTCTGAACGCTTGTTTCATATTTGTAACACCTGAAAGATTTGGTGAATCGGCAGCCTGTCCCGCTAAATTGAGACAGCCATAAAAAGCCCCTTCCATTGAAGTCCAAGTTTCCGTTCCCCATTGTTCTACTGAAAGTATTTTTTGCCTATCTCCTTCGTCATTAAAAAAGATACGAGGAAATGTTCCAGCGATTCTAATGGTATAGGTTTCTTCATTCCCAGAGCCATAATCACAAGTATAATTACCTGTTTGATTTACAGCTTCATCGGTTCCATCATTATTACAATCTATGTCATAGCTATATCCTCCCCCTATCGTAGGAATAGTGAATTGTGTATCAGATGATATTCCCGCGTTATCTGTTTTTACGGTGATAACAAAATCGTCAAGTCCGGTAGCATTAATAGCGCCTATCTCAAAAAAAAACCGAACTTATTAAAAATAGAACGGAAATTGATAGAATGAAAAATGTTTTTCTGGTAATTTTTTGTTTTTTTGTCATACTTTTTTGTTTATTTTATTAAATAATTTTATGTCTTATAAACTTCTTAAAAAAACGCCATTAATTATATTTTCAGTATAGCAAAAAAATAAATCGTGTTAAAGCAAGCGATTCTTTTTTTATTAACTAGTACAAACTATTTGACTTAATTTAAATTATTTGGTTAAATATGGATAAATCGCATAGGAGATTAACAATGCAAAAAATAGAATTACTGAATCTTTTAGGAGAAAGAACTATCCTTGAACAAGGAGGTTTAATAGAAGAAGGAAGTAGGTTTAAAACTGGGAACGTTCTAAAAGACCTAACTCGCAAGAGACCTCTTTCCTTTTATTTTGTGGTAGGATTTAGTAAAAATCAAGAAGGACAAAAACGTCTTTGGTATACAAACTCGCAGTTTACTGTTTCCAACGGCAATGGACCTGAGATAAGAATACGTCCACTTTTTGTGACCCACACTGGATGGTCTGGTCACACTCCATGGAACAGTAATATGCCTTTTTTAAAGGTTATAAGAGAAAACAAAAAAGAATACTTAAGCGAGAAAAAAATACTAAGAATACTAACAGAGCAAACAATGAGGTGAACAACGCCTCTCTTTTTTTAAAATAAAAAAGCTAAATTATAAATATAGTTTATTTATCACTTTCTTGCGACAAAGTAAGAAAGTATTGTGCCTTTCAAATTTTTTTATTAAAAATATCAATTTTCAATAACTCCTTCAAGCCCATAATAATTTAAAATAGGACATTTCTATTTCACCTTTACAATCCACAATCCACTCTTGACACTTTCAACTCTATCCATTAAACTTAAGAAAGTAAAAAACAACCTACCTATATGATTCAAATAGCAAAAACAATAAAAATGTTTAAAAAATATTTCTGGATGCCTCCAGTGTAGGTTTTTTGTTTTGCGAATAAAGAGTAAGTGAACAAATAGTCTGCGCGAAGGGCTGTTTTTTTATGTTGCCTTTTGACCTTATTTATTTTACTTCTTAAAATTTCATTTTGTGAAAATTTAAGAAGTGGGATAAAATTCCCGCCAAAAACATAAAAAGGAGGAATGCTCTATGGATAATAAAATTGATTGCGCTCGTCTTGAAACGGCTTTTCTGAAATACAAAAAGATGCTTGGCGACAATAACGAAGACAGCCCATTGTGGTACTGGCTGTTTGAGTCTGCTATAAAATGCAACGAATACGAAATGGCAAGAAAAGTTATTCAAGAAATGTCAGCTAAAGCAGAAAATAAAGATGAAAAAGATGATCTTGGTTATCACATTCTAATGGGAGTGATCAAGGTCATGGCGGAAACCAGAAAATCGTCTAGATTTTTCCAAAGATTATACTCTATCTCGTATCTCCCTCGCTCTCATTGCTTAAACTTAAAATAGTTAGTATACTAATTACAGTAACATTAAATAAAACACAATAATTTAAATAGAACAAATAAAATATGAAATCGTTTAAAAAGCAACTGCTTTGCATTGCGGAAAAAAAGATGCCAAAGAACGATCCTTCACACGATATTAACCACACTCTAAGAGTTCTTGCTATATCTGAAAAAATCGCAGTAGCAGAAAATGCCGATTTTGATATCATTGTTCCATCTGCAATATTTCATGATGTTATTAATTATCCCAAGAATCATCGCAAAAGATTACATAGCGCGAAAAAAAGCGCTAAGTTTGCGAAGAAAATATTAAATAAGACTGCTTCTTTTCCAAAAAATAAAATAGAAAAAGTTTATAATTCTATAAATTTTTGTTCCTTTACAAAAGCGTTAAAACCAGATTTTCTAGAAGCAAAAATTTTACAAGATGCGGATGGACTAGAAGCTACGGGGGCTATATCTATAATGAGAACATTCTCTTCGGCTAGAACACTAAACAAAACTTTTTATAACACTTCGGATCCGTTTTGCGAAAAAAGAAAACCCGAAGATAATAGATATGCCCTAGATTTATTTTTTACAAGATTATTAGTAATTCAAAATAGATTACATACCAAAACAGCAAAAATGATGGCTAAAAAAAGAGTTGAATTTTTAAAAATATTTTTAAAAGAATTGGAATTTGAATTATTGGAAAATAATATGCATTTTCAAAACTTAAAATATGAATGACTTAAACAAATACAATGAAATACCTTTACTTGCAAAATGGAAAGCGCTACTTTTAGAATATGGAGTTGATTTAAATGATTTATATCTTTTTAACAATTATAAAGATATAGAGCTGTATAAAATTAAATACAGAATTTTGAATCCAGTAACAAAAAATCTAGAGGTTTATGATGAATCAGAAGATAACTCAATAATTCCTTCTGAAATTATTATAAAAAATGGTAAAGAGTCTTCAATAGCAAAGTTACGATACAGAAATGATTCGCCAATAGTTTTAGACACTGATAATAAAATCTTTTTTCTAAAAATAAAATCATCTGGAAAAAAAATACCGCTAAAAATAACATTAGTTAAAAAAAGAAACTATCAAAAACAAACACTTCCGAAAAAAATTAATAAAAATTGTCCAAAAATTGCAGACTTTATTGATTTTGTTGGTTTAGATAGAATGAGTGTTATATTTTTTGACGGATGTTGGAATTGGAATTGTAATAAAGCATGCTCTTTTTGTGACTTAAACCCAAAAAGAAAAAATTATAGTAGCGCAAAACCAACATTAAATACACTGTCTGATTATGACTTTAATATTGACAAATGGTGGCAATACTACAAAAAAGAATATCTTGAAGGATTGTCGTATACTTTTGATTATTTATTAAAAACAGAAGAAATATTACCACACAAGCATTTGCTACTAATGTGCGGAAATCTTTCAAGCTCTAAAAAAGTATGGGATATATCAATAGAAATCATTGATACGCTCAATAAAGTTTCAGATATTAATAAAATGGATAATTATTTAAACGTTTGTCCACATCCTAATATTAAATATCTAAAAAAAGTTAAAGAAAAAGGAATAAAAAGTGTGCAATATAATCTTGAAGTTATTGGTGAAAAAGATTTTAAAAAATTCTGTCCGGGAAAAATTAATTATAATCTTTTTATAAGTAAACTAGAAGAAGCAGTATCAATTATGGGCTTTGGAAATGTAAGAAGTAATTTTGTAATAGGAATTCAACCGACTGATAAACTGCTTGCAGGAATTAAAGAACTAGCTAAAAAAGGAATTGTAGCTGATTACAGTATATTTCAACCCAAACGATCAACTCCATTAGAAAACCATCCTGCGCCAGATATGGATGTAATCGTATGTTTTACAAAAGAGTTGGTAAAAATATACAAGCAATATGACTTTAAGGGCATATATTGCAGATTAAGCAGTAGATCAAGTATTATTAATGAATGCTTATGATAAAAAAATATCAAGAAAATTTAAAGTTCAACGATTATTTAACAATGGGCGACCATGGCAGAACAGGCGTTTTCGCAGTAACTAATAATTGTGACGTGCTAACTAATAAAATCAAACACAATTGGAATTTTGAAAACACTGTAAATGGATTTTGGTTAAGATCTCCAGATATATCACTGTCAGATATTACTGAGCCATTTAGAATTTATCAATTTGGAGACGATGACAAAATAAACTTTGCTTATTTAAAACTGTTGAAAAACTTAAAAGAACAGAAAAAATTAAAACCAATAATGGACAGGATAGTAAGAGACAAAAAATATTGCAATTTTGATTTTTACATTTCAGAAGGACAAGTGCTGGAAAACGAAATAAGAATTGGCGGTTCAGATGAAAGAGTACACAATTTAGCAAGAGATGTTTTTAAAAAGTTAGTAAATACAAAGGAATGGACTAAATATCAAAATGAAACAATAACCTATCTTGGCGCAACAAGAAAAATACTAGTACATCATAAAGACATCAATGACTTTCATAAAAAAAGCATAAAATTTATAAAATATTTAAATCAATTAGGCAACTTATTATATCTATCAGAAAAAGTTAATCTTCATATTGTAAATAACATAATTGAGCAATTACCTGATTATGATATTCTAATATTTTTACCAACAGGATGCTATAAATATATTACATTATTTTTAAATGAAGATACTGTTGATAAAATCATGTTATGGGAATTTCATATAGACAGAAATCAAAACAGAGTCAGCAAAGCATTAATTAAAAACATTAAGGGCAAAAGATGTTTGATTATTGATAAATCTTATACTGGAAAAACACTAAATTCTTTGGCAAATTTTGTTAAAAAAGAAGGTGGTAAACCAGTACGATTAGCCTTATTTCCTAAAAATAAGGTAGCCGTTAAAAATTCTGAATATATACTATTTTTGGATAGAATTATAAAAAGTGATACAATTAATTTAAGAAAAAATTGGGCAGAAAAACTATATAAAAAAATTATGTCTATAAAATAATATGCAAAAAATAGAGAAAGAAATAAAAATTAAAATCAACGACATTGACGGATTAATTGGTCAACTTCTTCAAGACGGAGCTACAATTAAAAATAAGGCAATGCAAAAAACAGTAAGATTTGATACTATCAATGAAAACCTAGAAAAAAAAGGTGTATTTCTCAGAGTAAGAAGTGGTAATAAAAATACAATCACAATGAAAGAAAAAATAGGAAATGATAAAAATATAAGAGCTAGAAAAGAAACGGAATTTGAAATAGAAGATATAGATAAAATGATCTATATTTTTAAAAAAATAGGTTTTGATTATATTAAAATAATGGAAAAATTCAGAATAAATCTGAATTATAAAAATGCCATATTATCTATTGACGAGTTGCCATTCGGCTTTTTTCTTGAGATAGAAGGAACAGAAAATCAAATTAATACGATATCTGATAAATTAAATTATAGTACAAAAGACAAGATAATTGAAACATACTGGGATTTATTTGAAAATTACAAAAAGAAAAAAAATATAAAATCAAAAAATATAATATTTCCTAAAAATTACATTTCAAAAATATTGTCATTGAAATATTAAAAATAGTAAAATTAAATACAACTAATTAAATGAATAAGAAAATAAATAAAAAATGAAAATAGCGATTAATTCTTGAACTTAGAAACGCTCCGTGTAAACGCTTTCCTTAAAAAAAATAAGAGATAGAAAATTCTATCTCTGTTTTAATTTTATCTTGATAGAAATTAATTTATTGTGGCTCAAATTTAGCGCCATAATAAATTATTCCTTTATTTCCGTCCTCCCCCAGCTTTCTAAAGACCGGTTTTACCTCCATTCCGATCTCCACACCATCTAGTCTTACATTCACTATCTGCCCAGTAAGTCTTGGCCCCTCATCTAGTTTGATGATCGCCAAAATATAAGGCACTTGTCCAGAGTGTCCTTCCGGCACAGCGTGAATTACTGTGTAAGAGACTACCTTTCCTGTTCCCTTAAACAGGTATTCCTCCATTTTTCCATCCCTCCTGCAACGAGGACAGATGGTTCTTGACGGAAAATAATACTTTCCGCAAGTTCTACAATGCGTACCTGCTAAGTTGTATCGTGAAGGGATATGTCTCCATATACTTGCTACACTCATTTCAATCACCTCTTATCTCGTAAGAATATGCGCTACGGCGGTTCCGCCTGATCCACCAACATTATGTGCCATTCCGACTTCGCCTGTGACCTGTCGCTTTCCTGCCTCGCCCCTCAGTTGTTGCACAATCTCAACGACTTGCTTGATGCCTGTCGCACCGACCGGATGTCCGCACGCTTTGAGACCGCCTGATGGATTTACAGGCAAATCACCATCAATCGCAGTCACTCCGTCTTCGGTTACCTTTCCGCCAATACCCTTTTCAAAAAATCCAAGATCCTCAATCGCGCAAATTTCCGCTATTGTAAAACAGTCATGTACCTCCACAAAATCTATATCCGAAGGCGTCATTCCTGCCATCTTGTATGCGCGAGATGCGGCAGACATAGTTGCAGTGAGCGTGGTGATATCTGCGCGGTCGTGCAAAGCTATAACATCGGACGCCTGCGCGCTCGCCTTGATGAAGATAGGAGTATCTGTATACTCTCTTGCCTTCTCTGCTGGCGCAAGTACTACGGCAGCGGCACCATCAGAAAGTGGGGAACAATCAAATATGTGAAGTGGATCTGCGATCATTGTAGATCGCAATACCGCTTCCACTGATATCTCGTTTTGAAACTGCGCCTTTGAATTCATCGTTGCGTTATGATGATTCTTTACAGCCACAGACGCAAGTTGCTCCGGCGTGGTCCCATACTCATGCATATGTCTGCGCGCGATCATTGCGTAAAGTCCTGGAAATGTAGCGCCTGCAAAACCCTCCCATTCTCTGTCAGCTGCTGCCGTGAGCATATCAGTTGCTGCTTGCGTGCTAACATCGGTCATTTTTTCTACACCAGCTGCAATTACAATATCTGAGTGCCCTGATGCAACTGCGAGCATACCCATTCTAAGCGCAAGTCCACCTGACGCGCATGCTGCTTCCACACGTGTGGATGGTATATGCAAACTTGCAAGACCCGAATAATCAGCGATTAACGCCGACACATGCTCTTGTTCTATAAACCTGCCAGCGCTCATATTTCCGCCGACGATTTCATCAATTTCCTTTCCTTGTACGCAGGCATCTTTAATTGCCTCTATACCCGCTTCCACGAAGATGTCTCGGAACGACTTATTCCAAAATTCTCCAAACGGTGTACAACCAATTCCTATAATTGCTACTTCTCTCATTTTGTTTCACCTCTTTCTTAAATTCTTATCTTTCCTTTATTCCTCGCATAAGTTGAGTAACTGATATACTCCTTATCAGCAAGAAGTTCAGAAACACTCGGCGCGCCGTTCCGAATACCGTTGAGCCGGTCTGTGACCTGAAGACTGAACGCATCACTTCCTGCGCCAGACCCGAATGAGGTCATAAAGATTCGATCATCAGCTGATGCGACATCAAGAATTGCAGCAAGTCCGATCATACACGACGCAGAGTACGTGTTCCCCAGCATAGTAACCATAATTCCCGGTTCAATCTGCTCGGAAGTGAAACCTAGGTCAGCTGCAACCCGCCGTGGAAACTTTCCATTTGGCTGATGAAATACAGCATAGTCGTAATCTTCTGGTTCGGCATTGAGATCTGTTAATAATCCTCTCGCAGCCGATACGATATGCTTAAAGTACGCTGGCTCACCAGTAAATCTGCCTCCATGCTCAGGATACGACGCTCCATCTCTACGCCAAAAATCAGGCGTATCTGTGGTAAACGAGAACATGCCCTCAATCTCTACAGCTATTTGATTCGGATCTCTGCCAATAATATAGGCAGCTCCTCCTGCGGCAGCGGTATATTCAAGCGCATCTCCAGGCGCGCCTTGCGCAACATCAGCGCCAATGGCAAGCCCGAGATCAATCCTATTGGATTCAACAAGACCCATACAAGCCTGGATCCCAGCAGTTCCCGCTTTACATGCAAATTCAAAATCCGCAGCTGTAAGATTGGGTGTTGCGCAAATAGCATCAGCCACAATAGTACTTGTCGGTTTCACTGCATAAGGATGGCTCTCTGATCCAGTATAGATAGCGCCGATACATAACGGATCAATCTCTGCTCGATTGACCGCATTCCGTGCCGCTTCCACAGCAATAGTCGCTGTATCCTCATCAAGATCTGGCACTGACTTCTCTTCTACACGAAGCCCGCCTACGATGCTTTGTACATCCGCACCCCAGACTTTTGCGATCTCAGATACTTTAATTCTATAACGTGGTATGTACACTCCATAACTTACAATTCCTATCATTTTATCATCACCTTTTATATTCTTCCTGATTATCTAATAACAGCCAAAGTAAAACAATATCCAGTATTCATTCTGGAAATTATCTGCTGTTTTTAGATTAACCAGAGTAGCTTTAATCTATCATTATTCCTTAAAAAGTCAAGAAAAAAAGATAAACTAAAATCTATAGATAAAAAATCCCAAAAAAGATTGGGATAAAATTTCGATGTATTATTCTCTTTTACAAAATCGTTTTGCTTTTTTGACAACTTCCATTGTCTTTGTTTCGGCTCTGCCTATATATTTACATGGACTATGCAAAAGATCAAACATTTCCTCTGGTATTTGCGATATGACCTTACTAATATCTTGATCTTCCAACGAAAGTTTTATTAATTCTTCCGTTAAAGATCTGTCCGAAGACTTAGCTCTTGGAATTAAAGTATGATTCACAAGATCGTGCGCGTCCCCTTCATATCCATATAGCTGTAAAATAAGATATAGCGGTTCAGCCATTATAGATTTTTCTGAGTGATCAAAGTTTTTCTCAAGAGCAATTGTGTCAACAATCATATTTGGAATAACTCTATCCATTCTCTCAAGCTGATGTTGAAGCATAACTACAATTGTCGGAAACTCTCTCATCACAGAACTTCCTACTAAATCTCTTTGATGCTCTGATATTAAGCAAGAAAGAACTTTCAAATATTCAGCCTTTACAATTTCAAATAATCCCTCCGTATTCTCAAATGAAATTGGATTTCTCTTTTGGGCCATAGTTGAAGAGCCAACTTGTTTGAGAGCAAACTTTTCTGCAATTTCAGAAATTTCAGTTCGTTGCAAATGTCGACAATCCCTTCCGAATTGCGCAAGATTACCAGACATAAGAAGATGCTCATGCAAAAATCTTGCTAAGTGATTTGGCTGAAGTATTTGAGTAGAAATTGTACCCGGATTCAGATCAAGTTTTGACATCACAGATTGCTCAAATGTGATATTAAAAAGTTCTTGCGACTTCTCATCAAGTCCCAAAGCAACCTGAGCATTATAGGCTCCTACGGCACCACTAAACTTTCCAACAAGCTTGCTTTCTGCTTCTTTGAGCTCCTGAGCTGAATCTACGAATCTATTCAACAGTGTTGCCAGCCAAAAACCAACTGTGATTGGCAAAGCATGTTGTCCATGAGTTCTTCCAATCTGAACTACAGAAGCAAATCCTTCTGCCTTAGCACTTAAATTTTTGATTAGATTAACGAGGGTGGGGAGAGTCACTTCCCTAAATGCTCTTTTATAGGCAATAATTCTAGCATTTTCAATCACGTCATAGCTTGTTGCGCTATAATGAACCCATTTTCTCAATGGTTCTGGCATATTCTCCTGCATCAATTGAACCAGTGCTCTGATATCGTGCTTAGTAATCTTTTCACGCTCATCAAGTACGGTTGTGGTGATGATTGATGTTAACAACTCTTTTAACTCGTATGTTAACAATTTTGCCTCTTTTTCTGGAATCACTTTGATATCTGCAAGAGATTCAAGTAAAGCCCATTCAACCTCAATCAAGAATCTGGCAAGATTATCATATCCAAAATATGGAATTAGTGATTTCGGCTGATATCGAGGGTTCCCAGGCATTTCAAGTCTTAATATTCTTGACAATAGTTATCATCTCCTTTTATACATTGTGTAAAGAACATCATTTTTAATATTCCTCCTGCTGAAATACTAACAAAAACTTTATTTTTGTCAATAAAAACAAAAAAGCACAGCAGCCCTGAATACTCAGGATTACCATACTGTTTGTATATGGAATAAGAACTAACAAAAATTTCATTTTTATTACTAGATCATAAATAAAAAAACAGACACAAAAAGCCTGTTTTTTTATTTCAAATATTTACTACTCAATAACCCCAGCATCTACATAAGCATTAATGTCTATATCATTTGAGGGCGCAATCTTATTCCAGTCAAATTTGTTTCTATTGAAAGCTTCCGCAGATTTTATCCATCTTTTTTGGTTGCCTTCAATTTTATATACTTTACATCCTTTACTGTCTTTGATAAGATCTACTGTTTCAAGAGAGCTTAAAACTTCAGAATCAACTTCAACTACATCTTGATATTTATTATTATATGAATTAAACACTTCTGTTGTTAAGATATGTTTCTTCATTCCAGAATTTGTAACATAAAATATCCTGTCATCTCCTTTTGCCTTGATAAGCTTCAATCTTGGATACTTTTCTAATTCTAGGGAATTGACATTGTTTATTTCATCCCATTTAAGACCTTGTGCGTTAAATACAGAAACAGTTGGGATCCAAAGTCTTTTTCCGCTTATAATTCTATATACACGATTTTGATCAAATGACTTTAAAATATCTGTTCTTCTGCCTATTTCAATATAATTAGAATATTTGTTTATTATTTCAGAAGAAACTGTCCTCACATTTGACCAGCTATATCCTTTTTCCCGAAACTCTTCAGCTGTTTCAACCCATTTCTTTTTGCCAAATATTATAACAAATATTTTGGGATCATTTTCTCCTTTTACAAGATCTCCATTTTGTAAAATTATTTCTGGGGTGTCTTCTTCTGTATAATAAATCGAAAGATGATCAATCTGAGGAGATACTTTTTTATCATTAGTTGTTAAGACGGCTTTCCAGCGCAAATCATTACCAGTACTTCCAAATGTAAATTTAGTAGAAGTATTATTAGAATCAACAAAAATTTCCTCCCACATATTTCCTCCATTATTTGTAATATAATACTTAACTGAAGTGCTACTTGGCACTTGATGCCTGACCATTATATAAGCATCTAATATATTTTTAGTGCTTGTGTTTACATTTGTAGACTGGACAACTCCAGAGACATTATAAGAGGATGGTTTACTCAAAAAAGACTCAGTAACTTCGTATAGTTTTGGATCACTTTGAGTTCCTCCACCCATCATAAGCATATTACCGAAATCATAAAAAAGAGTAGCGGAACTTATTGCGTAAATTGGAACATTTATGCTTAAAGCATCTTTCACATCAACCATATTTTTCCCATCAAATCTGAGAATATGCCCAGAAGTACCTTTGTTAATAATAAACCAAACTTTTCCGGCTACATCTATATCTGGGATAAATGATTCAAAGGAAGAATAAAATTTACCTATCTTTGCAGAAAAATCATTAAATTTATTTCCGTCATAAGCATACATTTTTATCGGACTTCCCTCTTTTATAATAAGCCATTTATTTAAATATTTATTCAATGACATATCAAATGCGCCTGCACGCGATGAAACAAACATTTCATCTGTCGTAATTCTAGAAAATATTGAATCTTGATATTTATAAATTACTCCAGTATATTTAGATGACTGCGAAGAATATATTGTACCTGCTATTAACCAATATTCTCCACTCCAACCAATTTTGCTATCATCTAACGTATTAAAATCAATTTTACTACTTAAATCAACAAATGATTTTCCATTATAACTAACCAATTTCCCCTTTCCTCCAATAATAAGACATTCTGTCTCGGAACATGATATGTCATTTATAGTTTGAAAACCAAATTTTGAAATTTCAGAAGACAGATCATCAGTTTCAATATTAATTATTCCGTCTTTTGTATATGAAATGGCTTTCAATTTATTAAGCCTAGCAACTTTATTACTTTGACTTCTGTTACTATTATCTCCACCAACCAAAAGATAAACATGCGTGTCATCATTTCCAGCTTGAGCTATAGTAGCATCTTCATCTAAATCTTTATTTGCTTCTTGCACATAGCTATAAACATCTCCGCAATAAGAAAGTGCCATAGTTTTAATTTCTACACCAGAGAAATTAATTAGTTTATTTGAAATATCCTGTCTTTTAGAATTTTCAGAAATAACAATCGGAATATTTAGTGATAAGTTTTTGCTTCCAACAATTGGAAAAACATTACCAAAAATATTATCATTAGAAAAAGTTGTGACTGGTCCCGTAAAATTATTTAAACTAGAAGACTTATCAATAATTTTATAAGAATAATCATAACTAGCGCCAACAGATGGATTAAGCTCAACCTTCCCATCTGCCCAATTTGCAGTTGTCTTGCCTGCATCCTTATTTGTATTAGAACTGAAATTTTCTGACTTATACTTATTATAATCAGAATAACTTCCATGATTAGACCAGGCAGAAACAACAACTCCCCTACTTTCATTATTTTGCATATTAATTTGGTTTGAATGTGCGACTATTACATTAAGATTATCTGCTATTACTATTTGAGCAATAAATAAAAATAACATAACAACAATAGATTTTTTTATTATTTGATTCATTTTTATTTCTTAATAATTAAATATATAAAAAGGCGTCTCGAAAAGATCACCCCCTACTTCTTGATTACCTTAAATAATCAAAATATATTTACCTCATACACTTTTAGTATACACTATTATTCCGTTTTAGTCAATGTCTAGTCTTGTCCAATGCAAGATGATACCCAAATGCTCTGCCATTCTAATACAAGATGAGTCCCAAAGGACTCATCTTGCTAAAAGGTAGATGAGAATTCATAATAGATTTATGAGAATCATTATGAAACATCTACCTATTGGCAGTATAAGCCAAATTGATAAATTTCTCAAGGACAATCAAGGAATGGAATTAGAAATTATAACCGTGAAAGAAAAGTATAAATTTATTAAAGCTGTCCTTCTAAAAAACAGATACAGGAATTTATCCAAGAAAGATAAGCATCTTGTTTTGAAATATTTGAAATTCCTTACCGGATATTCCAAGGGGCATTTAAAAAAAATTAATCAGGAAATGGAAGAGAGGATTATTGTTTTACAATCCAACAAGAAACAGAAATAAATTTAGTTTTAAATATCAACCAGCTGATATCGCTCTTTTAATTAAAACCGACCTTGCTCATAATCATCTGAGCGGACCTGCTACCAAGAGAATAATGAAGCTCCCCGCCGCAAGCGAACGGGGTATCTTTGTTAGAATTATAAAGATACGCCCCAAGGGGCGGGGAATTATACCCGGAAGAGATTAAAAAGAGAATTTGAGATATTTAAGAAAACTGAATATGAAACCATTTCTAAAATATCTGTCGCGCATATTTATAACTTGAGAAATAATAATTTGCAGTATGGATCTTCTCAAGCTAAATTTTTTAAACGAACGCAAGCGACGCAAGTCAATATCGGTATTAGAAGGAAACCTGAACCAAACGGCAAACCGGGATATTTGCGCGTAGATACGGTGCATCAGGGCGATTTAAACGGTGAGAAAGGAGTTTACCACATCAATTTGGTGGACGAAATCACTCAATTTGAGATGATTGCGACAATCTCCCAAATCTGTGAATCGCATTTAAGACCAGTCGTAGAAGAAATCTTGAAGCTATTTCCTTTCGCTATTTATGAATTTCACGCTGATAACGGAAGCGAATATATTAATTATGCGGTAGCAAAAATGCTGAATAAATTACACATTGAACTTTCCAAATCCAGATCAAGACATTCCAACGACAACGCTTTAGTGGAATCAAAGAACGGAAGTGTCATCCGAAAATTCTACGGACGAAATTTCATTAATCAAAAATACGCGGGATTGATAAATGATTTTAACAAAGAACATCTGAATGTTTATCTCAACTATCATCGCCCCTGCGGATTCGCGGAAAATATAATTGACTCAAGGGGAAAAACGAAGAAGAAATACAACCAATGGACAATCCCTTACGAAAGATTAAAATCTTTAAAAAACGCCAAGCAATATTTAAAACCGGAATTCAGTTTTGACGAATTAGATAAAATAGCTTACGCTAAAAGCGACAATGATTTCGCTGAAGAAATGATGAAAGGAAAAAAGAAATTATTTAAGAAAATTAAGAGATTTTAATTATATTTTAAGAAATTAATTGTAATAAATCTATTCTGATATCTTTATCTATTTGGGTATCATCTTAGGATTGGAAAATACTGTGGAGGGTTGGGAATTAGCAGGGTTGGGAATTAGGAATTGGGAGTTAGGAATATGTAGATGTCATATAAAGGAAACAGGGATATTCTGAATGCGTAGATGTCATCTCGACTGGAGCGATAGCGAAATGGAGAGATCTATGAACTAATTAAATCTCACTTTAACCTTTCTTTTTTCCGGCATTGTATAGCTTACAGATTTCTCACCCTACCGGGATTCGAAATGACAACTATGCGTAGCTGTCATTCTGAATTTAGTTCAGAATCTACGGTATATTAAACCAAAACCAACCTACAAATCACAGACTAAGTGTAGCAATCAAAAGATCCTGAATCCGCCAGTTAGCGGATTAAAAAGACAGGGAAATTTAAAATAATACCACTATATAAACATAAATTTAAAAGCAATTACCACTTTTTGTGTTTAAAGCCAGATCTTTTTCTTTGACTAGCAGAATTATTTGATGAACGAGTTCTGAATCTTTTATTATTTTTATTTCGGCTAGAATAGTTTCGTTTGCCTTGGCTGTTATTAGCTTTATAACTAAAATTTTGCCTTTGCTCACTCTTCGGCAAATTCGGCAAGTTAGAAATTGGCAGTTGCTTTTTAATTAAACGTTCAATTGTTTTTATATCATATCTTTGATTTGGCATTGCGAATGAAATTGCATGTCCAGAATGTCCAGCTCGCCCCGTTCTTCCAATTCTATGTACATAATCTTCAGCATTATCAGGCATATCAAAATTTATAATAAGCTCAATATTATTTACATCTATACCACGCGCAGCAACATCTGTCGCAACTAAAAACTGATAAACTCCTTTCTTAAACCCAGAAAGAGCTTTTAGACGTTGATTAAGACTTCTATCTGAATGAATTTCAGAAGATGTATGACCCATTTTTCTAATAGCATAAGCAATTTTTTTTGCGCCAAATTTTGTTCTGGAAAATATAAGCGTACTCCCTTTTTGTTCTCCAATAATAGACTCCAGCAATGCCATCTTTGATTCCCTTTTAACAATAAATATTTCATGCGTAACATTTTCCGCAGCAGACCCAGAAGGCGCTACCTCAATTCGTACAGGAAGTTTCATATACGTTTTAGCGATTTGAATAATATTAGAAGGCATAGTTGCCGAAAATAACATAGTTTGCCTTTCTCTTGGAACGTTTGATAATATTTTTTTTATTTGCGGAGCAAAACCCATATCCAACATTCGATCTGCTTCATCAAGCACTAGAATTGAAGTTTTGGATAAATTTATTGTCTTTCTTTCAAGATGATCAACAAGCCTTCCTGGTGTAACAATTATTATATCAGGTTTTGAACGCAAAAGATTAATTTGACGATTTATATTCTGTCCTCCAATTAAAACTGCTGTTCTGATATTCAGACTTTTACCAATTTTATTTATTGTTTCATCTACCTGCAAAGCTAACTCCCTAGTTGGAAGAACGACAAGACCATTACCGCCAGATATCAATAATTTTTGGACCATGGGTACGCCAAAAGCCAAGGTTTTACCCGTACCAGTTTGAGCAATCCCCATAATGTCCTTCCCTTTTAACACAGTCGGAATAGACTGATGTTGAATAGGAGTAGGAGTTTTAAAATGTAAACGGTCTAAAATTTTTAAAATTTTAGGCGCTATTCCAAGACTACCGAATGTTATTTGTGTCATAATAGTAATAAAAAAATTCTGACTCATAAATTTTAAAGTCAGATATATATAGACTTGTAATGAATGAATCTATTAATTAATGGCTAACTATAACATAACTGAATATTTTGTCAAGATAAGAAAAAAGAAAAAAGATAATTTAAATAGAGGCTTAGCCTCCAAACTGGAGGCTAAGCCTCTATTTAAATTATCTTTTTTTTTCGATTAGTATTAAATATCAAGTATTTCTAGAAACTATATAAATTTGCCAA
>JAYEKL010000016.1:0-4629 GCA_034660995.1 Patescibacteria group bacterium
CGGATTAGGAAGAAAAGGTATGCTTTAAACGGGTGGCGCTTCCTTCCGAATTTACCAGGCATGTCGGGAACCAGGATTACCTGCGAAGTGTTTATGGTTTAACTGTGGATGGAATCGTGGAAAATACAATTGCGCTGCTGAAAAGAATGGATTAGCCACCAAACTCCGCTCTGCGAGCTACGCACGGCAGGCAGACCCACATGGACAAAGATTTAATAGCCGCAAAGAGGCACAAAATACACAAAATAAAAAGACGTACAAGGCTAGAGCAATTGGTGGCAGAGTGGCGGAAGATTTGTTTAAGAGGGGGTTGTGTATGCCGTCTGGAACGGCGATGACGGAGGGAGACTTGGATCGGGTGATTGATACGATATTAAATAGCCGCAAAAAGGCGCAAATGGCGCAAATGGTTTTAAATGATAAGAGATAAAGATGAATTAGCCACAGACCAGCACAGACTGACACGGACTTTTATTCTGCGGACCCCAGTACCATCTCCCGGAGCTACCCCAGTACCATCTCCCGGAGCTACGGGGCGGGCGGGGTAAGCGCAGATTACACGGATTGGAAAATGCTCATAATGTAAAGGAGAGAATAATGCCAGAGGACAAATACCAAAAACTTGCTGAAGAAATCAAGGCTTTGTTCGAGCAGGAATTCGGAGGATTTACGTTTGAGGATTTCGATAGGGTCATCAAGATAATCAAGGCCGACTTTTTTAGGATAAAATCGGATTACAAGGAAACTTACGAAAATCTTTCCCCAGAGCTCAGAGAGCAGATTGACTTTATGATGAAACTTTAATCCGCAGATTAGCACAGATTTTAGATGGCAAGGAATTTTGAAATGAGTTTACCAAGTATTATGTTCGGATTGAGGGAATTTCCACGTCCACCAAAAATGGGGTATTTTTATTACAAACTTCCGCCCAAATTTAGTGAATGGAATGTAAGAACCATAGCTGTTCTTGACCTCTATAATGTGGATGAAAAATATCTTTCAAATATTTTTGATGAAGGAATAAAGAATATGCTTCATCAGGAACGTCTTTCAGGAGAGGCGGCGTGTTCTATTCTGAAAAATTATGATACTGAGAATATAAAAGAGTTTGCTCAAGAGATTTTAGAGAAGGTTGTTCAGGAAAGAAAAAAGAAAGAAAGGAATTAGCCACCCCAGTACGATCTTCCGGACCTACGGGGCAGGCAGACACACACGGACTCACACGGACAGGGATAGAAGATTAAAGCTCAAAGAGGAAAGGGGAAATAGGAAAGATGAAAGAATAAAGATGAAAGGGAAAGGACAGAAGTCGGAAGATTTACGGACAGGGATGAATGGGATGAGTTCCCTTGCGGGAACGGATGAAAAACAAAAGAAGAAACAGAAGCCAGGGAAAAGACAAAGGTCAGTCTCCTGCCCATAGGGGCCTATGCCGCGGTGAGAGGACGGAAGACGGAGATCAGAAGACAGAAAAGATGTCAAGCAGCTTTAGCCATTTGAGGATCGCTGCCTTTAGCCTTCATTTTTTTGCGAATGTAGGATTTTATGGGTTCCCTCTCAAGATCAGATTTTTCGTTGATATGAAAGGCGTAAAACAAAGGAATTCCAAGCTTATCCATATCCGCTTTTTTCATTCGACTTACAAGGACAACTGCTCCTAAAACGTTAGTTTTTTCACAATCTAATTTTTCGATCGCAGATTTAATTCCACCGCCGCTGGTAGCAACGTCCGAAATGATTACGATATTGTTTTTTTCTTCTTCGCCCAAATTCCCCTTAACTGAATTAACGAAAAGGCGCTTTCTTGGTCGAATTATAATGGAGGAAATTTTAAGCTTGTCTGAAAGAAATCCTAAAATCGAGATAGTACCAACCGGTCCTGAATCTTTTTCTATGAAAGCCAACCTATTGATTTTACCACAGCGTCTTTGAATCTCTTGGATGCTTGAAGTATAAAATTTCAGGACGGCATCCAAGTGTTTGTAATCAGTAAGAGAATCGTCGATATCATAGAAAAAATCTGACACGCCGTGCTTCCTGCCACGAGTAAGGACATAATTCGAGCCTTCAAACCCATTTGCCAAAGCACAAGGGAGAGCTTTATGCCTGTATGCGGACAGAAAGAAATAGACCCCCGCCAATATCGTAGCGACGACAAAAGATGGCAATAAAATATTATAAAATAAAATAGTTAGCATGTCTCTCTCCTTTCATTGTTGAGACAGGCCCATCAAGAAAAAGACCAACGAAAAGTTTGAAAGGCCGATCGTTATCATGAAGAGAACTAAAATGCAAACCAATAAATTCTGCCCCATCCTCATTATACCTGTTCCCTTATTTTTTGAAATCCCCTCTTCAACTCTTTTGATTAAAGTTATAATAATAGCTACTATTGTTAAAGACAATAGAGCTATCAGCCTAGTGTGTGGACGGGTTCCGAAAAATTGATCGAGCTGAATGTTGTTATCCTGTATTAAAATTGCACCCCATGCCATTACTCCAATCCAGAACAAGTCTGTTCCTAACCCCTTTATTTTCATATTGATTATAGCTGAACTAAAATCTTGTCTAAATACAAACAGATCAAGTATAGTTCTCAATGCTAACACTCCCAATGCCCATAAGGGGGGCCAATAGCTGTAAATAGTCACATTCAAGACTTTTTTTGCTCCTTCCGATCACAGCACGCGCGAATTCTATCAAGCCCATCCAGGTAAGAATTTACCATGCTTTCATAAGCCGGAGAACAATCCAGTTTATCATCAGTAATGGATTCAGCTAATAAAGATAGAGCTTTTCCGATTCCTTTAAAAATATTACTTATTATTTCATGGTGTTTTTTGTTATAAGGGAAATCGCCAGACAGATTATAAAACACGTCATCAATGAAAGTTGATAAAAAATAGCATATAAAATCTGACTTTAGATTTGAACGTTGGCCAGCATTTAATTCGCTCTGCAGCCTCCTTAACACGGGTCCAGAGTTAGAGCCATTATCCTCTAATGCTTTTCCAACTTCGCGCAATGATTTCGCTATGGTGGCTTTATGCATAATCAAAAGGCTTGATTCTCGATGATTTCACGAGCTAATTCAGTAGCTGCTTTTTGTATATCGGTTGCATTGTATATTGCTGAGCCCACTATTGCATGCCAGTAATCCCCAGCCATACGGCCACACTCAGAAATTTTCCCACCTTGCGATATGAAACCAGGTGCGTACAGAATACACTGCTTTCCTGATATATCAAACTGCTTTTTGTATTTAGAAACCAAATCAGCCTTATTACCAGGAACAACAAAATCGACAACATTGTTCTTTAGAGCTAATTCGAATATTTTTGAAGGCGCTTCATCTGCAATAAATCCTGCCTCAGAAAAAAGAAATTGTTCTTGTGTCATATGAGCACCAACTATTACCGGTAATCCATTATCTTGACATGCATTAATCCATGCTTCTTCTGTTGCTTTGCCTCCAAAAGGAAACAAAATAACTGCATCGACTCCTGATTGTTTACATACACGGGCAAATTTCATACCAAGGTTTGGAATATCTGTCCCACCTTTTTGATGATCGTAAATTACAGGCAATGCCGTATAAGCTTTTATTGTCTGAACAACCTTACTGAGACCATATCTAACAACAAGTTCCAAGCCTACCTTATAGCCCCCTATACCTTTAACATTGCATGTATTTTTAACTATTTTTTCGAGATCTTCAATTTCGGATACGTCACAAGATGGAATGATGCTCTTGTTTATGCTAATTAGGCGTTTCATTTTTAGTGATAGATCCTTTTGCTGTAGTTTGCTGTTGCGGATTTTTCCCGTTTGGAAATATTTGTTCCCCGGTATAATTTTTTTCCCTAACTTTATCAGGATTTTTGTTAAGTCCGACAACAATTTTATTCTGGGAGTTTAATGAGCCATCAATTTTATTTTTCCTTATCTTGCCAACAGTCTTATCTGACAACTGAGCAAATCTAGCCAACTGGCTATTGCTTAAGGCTTCATTATTCATTATGTTATCAAGATTATTCGGCATAACTTTACATTTTTTCAGATTAGACAGGAAATTTCCAGAATTTTCTATACTATTTACTAAATTGGATATATTGTCAATAAAAATATTGAATAACAAAGAAAATATTATAAAGTTCATTAAAAATTTTTAAAAAAGGATGGAATCGGGAAGGAACAGATGTCGGAGATCGGGGAAAGACAGAGATCAGGGCTCAGAGATCAGAGGACAGAGGACGGAAGGGCAAGGACAGAGGTCGGAGATCAGAAGTCGGAAGTCAGCAGGAAAATGGGATCAAAGATTAAACATACGACATTCGACATCTGATATCCAGTGCAGGATGGTAGGCGGAAAAGTCAGTGAAGATTTGTTTGAGCGTGGGCTTTGTCTGCCGTCGGGAACGGCCATGACGGAGGAGTATCTGGATAGGGCTGTTGATACGATTTTGAATTGCCGCAAAAAGGCGCAAAAGACGCAAGAATAATGTAGGGCCTGCGGGACGTCCTTAAATAGTTAAATAACTTGGTACAAGTGGGGATATTGGTACATTTGTTACTTTAATTTTGACCCCAGTACCATCTGCCGGAGCTACAGGGCAGGCGGGATAAATC
>JAYEKL010000017.1:0-22573 GCA_034660995.1 Patescibacteria group bacterium
TCAATTATTGTCTTCGGATCAAAATCCCCCACTTTTTTTTTACACTCCTGATACGCCCCAAAAAATTCTTCTTCCGTAAAATCAAATTTCTCAACAATTTTCAAAAACTCTCGCATTAACCCATACGTATTAAAAATCGTATCATCAAAATCTAAAATTATTTTCATTGTGTTTAACTTTTTAATTCAATATAATCACCATACAAGGTTTAAATTGTCATCTTGAGCGACGATAGGAGTCGAAAGATCTGTAAGCAGGTGAAATAATTTGTTAAAAAACAGACTAGCTTGAAAACAAAGTTTAACAGTGTTTACAGATCTCTCCATTTCGCTATCGCTCCAGTCGAGATGACAGCTATATGTTCTTTCGAAATAACAAAAACGTTCTTCTACAGTCTAAAAATAACAATACAGCAATAGAATTCTATTTACTATTCCTCATATACACATCTTGTGTCGGATATGGAATTTGAATTCCTTCCTCATTAAATCTCTTGTAGATTTCTTCGTTTATTCTTGTCTTAACCATAAATTTTTTCCCAGGACTGTCAACCCAAGTAACAATAACAAATTCAAGCGCAAAATCTAAAAATTCCGTAAAATAAACTGCTGGCGCTGGATCTTTTTCAACATCTTCCGTATTTTCCGCAATATTAAGTAATATCTCTTTAACCTTGTTTATATTTGACCCGTAAGCAACACCTACCTTTATTTTCTCCTTGATCTTTGAAGCAGGTTGATTATAATTTATAATTTTAGAATTTGCAATTTTACTGTTCGGCAAAATAACTACAGTTTCGTCAAAAGTTTTAATCCTTGTAGACCTAACTCCTATTTCCAAAACATCTCCGATTTCTCCACTTTCAAGCTGAACACGATCGCCCACCTTAAAAGGCTTATCAAAATAGATAGAAATTCCTCCGAAGAGATGAGATAAAGTATCTTGAGCAGCAAAAGCAACCACAAAACCCATAATTCCAGCCGATGCTAATAATGGAGTAATATCAATATTCCACATTTTAAGTAAAAACATTATACCAGCAAAATAGATAACGAGATTACTAAGCTTTTGAAATAACGGCATTAACTCATCATCTAGGGTAGATTTTGTTTTTTCTGCAAACTTAAATCCAATTCCTAAAATTATAACATTAACAATTTTAGCAATCGCATGAATCCAAATTATTAATACCAATGATTTCATAACTTTAGAAAAATCATCAGAATATTTTACCAATATGCCAATATAACTAAAAGACTGATAGACACCCAAAAGAACGACAGAATAAAATATGGGCATATTTAATATTTTCATCATTTTATCATCTACCTCACTTTTAGTCTTTGCTGTTACAACTTTAAACACTCTGTTAAACAAAAAATTTGTAATTTGCGCAAGGATAAAAAAAACAATTAGAATAATAATAGCAATAACATAAGATGCTATAGTTATTCCAGTATAAGCCCCTAATGCCTGATTTAACAGGCTAAAATAGTCAGTCATAGTAATTTTCATTAACTTTTTATACTTTTATTATAGCAGAATTATTTTATAATTAAAAGAGGAGTGAATTAGTCCGCTTGACTGTCTTACCGCCAAATAAAAAATTTGACTTAAAAATCGTCTGTGCTAGTATTTTAACAAAAGTTAACATCGGAGGAGATAAAATTGAAAATAATAATAAAAATATTTGTTTTATTAATATTAATATTGATAATAACAACATCAGCAAATATTGTTGAAGATGTTAATGTTGATATTAATGAAGCTAACAAAACAGACGCGCAAAAAGAAACCGAGAGCAGAATAAAACCAAGATTTGAGGCAGTATTCGCTATAGCAGGATTAATTGCCGTAGCATATCTTGCAGGAACAAACAATAAGGAATAAAATTCCTTATTTTTTTATTCGTAATTCATAAATACAATAAATTGACCTAAACAAAATTTTGAAGTAAGCTGTAAATATAAAATACTTAAAACTAACGCCATGGGATTTTCAGTAGGAATAGTAGGACTTCCTAATGTAGGAAAATCTACACTATTTAAAGCACTAACAAAAAAAGAGATAGATATCTCAAATTATCCATTTTGCACAATAGATCCAAATGTAGGTATTGTAAAAGTACCAGATGAAAGATTACAAAAACTTGCTGATTTTTCAAAGAGTAAAAAAATAGTTCCGACCGCTATTGAGTTTGTTGACATTGCAGGACTCGTAAAAGATGCTCATAAAGGAGAGGGATTGGGAAATAAATTCCTAGCAAATATTAGAGAAGTTGATATGATAGTACACATTATACGCGGATTTGAAGACGGAAATATTACTCATATTAATAATAAAATAGACCCGCAAGATGATTCAGAAACTATAAATATGGAGCTTATTTTAGCTGATATTGAAACAACAAATAAAAGATTAGCTAAAGCAGAAAAAGAAGCAATGTCCGGAGATAAAAAAGCCCTTCTATTTAAAAGTGTTTTAGAAAAATATAAATTAACATTAGAAAATGGCAAAATGGCAAATACCGTTAACCTTGATAAAAATGAAAAGATTGTCTCCAAGGAATTTCAGCTTCTAACAAATAAACTTGTTTTATATATTATCAATGTTAATGAAAATCAGACGATAGAAAAAGGTAAAGTTCTACCAGAAATTAAAGATAAAATTTTTGTTCCAATCAAATTTGAGATGGATTTATCAGAACTTCCTCCAGAAGAAGCTCAAGAATTCAAAGAAGAAACAAGTTTAGATAAAAATATTTCAAGTCTCAATAATCTTATAACCAGATGTTACAACTTACTCGGTCTTATTACTTTCCTAACCACAGGAGAAGACGAAACACGCGCCTGGACAATTAAAAAAAACTCCACTGCCCCGCAAGCAGGAAGCGTAATTCACAGTGATTTTGAAGAAAAATTTATTAAAGCTTCTATTATTAATTGGGAAAAATTATTAGAATCTGGCTCATTTCAAAATGCGACTGAGAAGGGATTATTACGGACAGAAGGAAAAGAATATATTGTACAGGATGGCGATGTTATTGAGTTTAAAATTTAGATCCTATTGCTGTATTGTTAAATTGTTATATTGTTAAATTCTACTGTTCTATTGTTAAAATGTTAGTATGTTAAAATGTTTATATGAACATGCCCTTGCCAAAAGTAGGACTCCGTGATAGTATGAAGTTATTAAAGATATATGGTGCGGATAAACTAATTTCTGCGCCCAAAGGTCCATATATGTCTACTTTTTTTGTGTCAAATTATACAAATTTAATCAAAATAACTAAATAATAAATGAATAACTACGAACTGTTATACATATTGCCGTCAAATATGACAGGTAAAGAAATCAAATCCGCGTTTGGAGATATAGAAAAAGAAATTTTGAAAATGGGAGGAGAAAAGCTTGAAACTTTACTTGATCATCCTTTTTTGTCAAAAACTGAAGTGTCAAAAGAAGAAGATACTGAAGAATTAAAAAATCTTCCAGTAGTAAAACGCAAACTAGCATATACCATAGAAAAAAATCGTTTTGGATTCTATTGTCTTTTTAATTTCAAAAGCGAAGGAAACAAGCTTAAAGAAATAGACAAATATCTTAAGATGAATAAAAATATTTTAAGACATTTTATACTCCAAGCTAATCCAATGAGCAAAAAAGAATTAGCCAAATTACAAAAATTATTTGCTAGAAAAAAAGCCGAGCAGGAGAAAGAAAACAAAAAAGAAGAAGCTAAAATAATTGAAAAAGCAGAAAAGAAAAATACCGAGAAAATTTCAAAAGTTGAAGATAAAAAAGAAGAAATAGCGCCTGAACCTAAAAAAGATGTCGAGAAAAAAGATGCAAACGTAGAAAAAAAGATTACACCAAAAAAATTAGATGAAGAAGATAAGAAAGAAATAGCGCCCGAGAAAAAAGAAAGTCAGAAGAAGAAAGTCAATAAAAAGAAGAAGATAAAACTTGAAGACCTTGAAGATAAACTCGATGAGATTCTTGATAATCCAACAATGTAAATAAATATATTGTAACAATAATTTAACAATTTAATTAAAAAACTATGAATTTCAACAAAGCTATAATCATAGGAAGAGTAACAAAGGACCCAGAAACTAGAACTACTCCAAATGGTCAAACCGTAGCCTCAATTGGTGTTGCGTCTAATAGAACTTGGAATACAAATAGCGGAGAAAAACAAGAGAAAGTTGAATATCACAGTATTGTTGCATGGGGTAAACTTGCTGAAATATGCGGACAATATCTCACAAAAGGACAATTAGTCCTTTTTGAAGGAAGACTTGAAACTAGAACATGGGACGGTCAAGACGGAGTAAAAAGATCGAAAACAGAAATAATCGCAGAAAATATGCAAATGGGTCCAAGACCAAGATCTCAAGAAGGAGGTTCAACTTATCAGAACAATCAGAACAGTCAGACAGAAAAACCTGTGCAAAATAACACCAATCAAAACCAAACAAATGAACAAGCTCCAAAAAGTCCTTCTGATAACGAAGAGATAAAAATTGAAGATATCCCATTTTAAATAAATTAGGTTTTCAACACAGACGCAAAATGCGAGCATCGTAGGAACAAAGCAATGCCTCGTCTCTACAAGATATAGATATTGAAATTCCTATACTTTAAATTATAAATTTAACCAATTATGATGAATCGTGATATATTACAACCAAAAAAACAATGCTTGTTTTGCATTGAAAAAGAAAGAAATGTAGATTACAAAGATCCCCAAACGCTAAGAAGATTTATAAATCAACGCGCTAAAATTGTGCAACCGAAAAGAACAGGAGCCTGCACAAAACATCAACGACAAATTGCAAACGCAATTAAAAGAGCGAGATTTATGGGTTTGCTTCCCTATGTTTCAAAGTAAATATAACTAAAACTTAAAAATATGCCAGTGTAAAAACTGGCATATTTTTAAGGGAAAAAGTCAAAAAACAGCAAAAAGCGGGCTTAAAAACCCGTTTTTTTTATTTTCAATATTTTTTAAATTATAACTCTGCAAAACTTCAATAACCACCCCCTACCCCTCCCTTAAAAGGAGGGGGTCTTTATAATACAAAATTTCTAAGCGTTCTCTTCCGCTTCTTTTTTCACTGCTTCTTTTATCTTCCCAACAATCTCATTAGCAATCTTTGAATTTTCTTTCAAAAATTTCTTGCTAGCCTCGCCACCCTGACCGAGTTTATTTTCTCCGTAATTATACCAAGCCCCGCCTTTTTTAATTATTCCATATTTGACTCCGATATTTAAAACATCACCATAATACGAAATTCCTTCATTATACATAATATCAAATTCAGCAGTCTTGAAAGGAGGAGCGACTTTATTTTTTACAACTTTTGACTTGACTCTGTTTCCGATTATATCTTCTCCCTTTTTTATCTTTGCTGATTTTCTAACCTCAATTCTTACTGATGAGTAAAATTTAAGAGCGTTCCCTCCTGTTGTCGTTTCTGGATTTCCAAAAACAACTCCAATTTTCATTCTTATTTGATTTATAAATATTACAGTTGTGTTGGATTTGTGAACAATTCCAGCAAGTTTCCGAAGTGCTTGACTCATTAGTCTAGCCTGAAGTCCCATATGAGAATCTCCCATTTCACCTTCAATTTCCTTCTTAGGAGTAAGCGCCGCGACTGAATCAATAATAACCAAATCAATCGCCTCTGACCTGACGAGAGTTTCCACAATTTCTAAAGCCTGTTCTCCACTATCTGGCTGAGAAATAATTAGATCATTTGTCTTAACTCCGATTTTTTTTGCGTATTCTGGATCAAGAGCATGTTCCGCGTCCACAAAAGCAGCCGTTCCACCTTTTTTTTGTAATTCAGAAACAATATGAAGAGACAAGGTTGTCTTGCCACTAGACTCTGGACCATAAATTTCTATTATCCTTCCTTTCGGAATTCCGCCTCCAAGAGCAATATCTAGCGATATTGAACCAGTTGGAGTAAACTCAATGTCTAGCGCCCTCGCTTCTCCAAGCTTCATAATAGCTCCTTCGCCAAATTTAGTTTTAATCTCATCTAGCGTATCATTTATTAATTTCTCCCTCTTTTCGTTTTTCTCATTTCCTTTATTGTTTTTTTTACTATCTTCCTTTATCATAGTTTTTCCTGTTAAAAATTAATTAAATTAAATTGTTATATTGTTAAATTGTTATTGCAAAAAGGCTGAACAGATATAGTAAGTTACGAGTTATGAGTTATGAGTTATGAGTTATGAGTTATAAGTTACGAGTTACGAGTTACGAGTTATGAGTTATAAGTTACGAGTTATATGCTACGGTCCTATAAATTCTATTTCACCTTCAAAAAAAATTTCTTCTTCTTTATCTTCAGATACATCACTTTCTAAAAAATCATCTGGAATGGGTTCAAACTTTTTTTCATAAATTATATTTCTTACTTGTCTAGTAGTTCTATTAAATCTGTTCGTAGCTTCAATAACAATAATATTATTGCCAGATTCCAATATAATTATTTCACTAAAATAACCATCAGAATCAATAAAAACATCTTCCTCATTTATCTTTAAAGTTGCCTGAGCTTCTGTTTGCCCGGCAACTTCTATTTCCGACTTATCTGATATTTGATCCGCGACCGGACTTGAAATAAAAAGATATGGCGTTGAATTAAAAGAACTTATCTGATGCCATAAATAATATCCAACAATAGACAAGAATAATAAACTAAGAACAACAGTCAATATTTTAGGAGTTATTATTATATAATTAGAAACTAAAAATTTCCTTTCTTTATTGATTTTTCTTTTGGGATTTTTCTTATTTTCAACTTTATCATCAATCGCTTTTTCCTTGCTATATAAATCAACCATTTTTTGCGCGTTAAATCCAACAAACTGCGCGTAGCTTCTAATAAACCCTTTAACATAAACATCAGGAGGAAGTTTGTCGTAATTATTTTCTTCAAGATCTTCAAGATAGCTCACCTTTATTTTCAGCTTTTCGCTGATTTCTTTAATTGAAATTCCTATTTCTTCTCTTTTCTTTTTTAAACATTCTCCGGCAGTTACAGTAATATTTACTTTTTTAGTTTTAAATCGAGTTAACATTTAAATAAATTGTTAAATTGTTCTATTGTTAAATTGTCATTCACTCGCTGGCTCCATAGTCCCTTTAGGGCTGTGGAGCCTGTTTGCAAAATCTGAAATTTAGGTTTTAATCTGTAAAGATATAATAACAAAGCTACAAACATCGGCAAACAATAACCGAACATCAATTTTCAATTATCAAAATAAACTTGACGGAATTGTTTGAAAATTTAATGATTGAAAATTGATTGAAAATTGGAAATTGATCATTGAAAATTTTATTTTATTCTTTTTCCTCACCATCATCTACGCCCTCCCCTGTCCCATAAACCTCTCTCGGTTTTGCTCCATTTGAAGGACCTATTATTCCTTTGTCTTCCATTGTATCAAGCAAGCGTGCCGCGCGAGAATATCCGATTTTAAGTCTTCTTTGCAAAAGTGTAGCAGAAGCTTTTTCAGCAACTTTAACAGCCTCAACCGCATCGTCATATAAATCATCATCCGCGTCATTACCGCTTTCCTCTCCGTTAAATTCCAAGGATGATTTTTTACTTTCTGTTATTTCTTCGTCATATTCTATTTCTTCTTCTTTTTGGTCTTTGAGAAAACTTACAATTGTCTGAATCTCTTTTTCAGAAATAAACACTCCCTGAATTCTCTTTGGCTTATTTGAATCCCTAGAAAGATAAAGCATATCTCCGCTTCCCAAAAGTTTTTCAGCCCCAGACATATCAAGAATAGTTCTAGAATCAATTTGGCTTGCAACTTGAAAAGCGATCCTAGTAGTTATATTCGCTTTAATTAATCCAGTTATAACTTCAACGGATGGTCTTTGAGTTGAAAGAACTAAATGAATTCCAACAGCCCGAGCCATTTGCGCCAATCTAACAATTGCAGTCTCAACCTCTCTTCCGTGTGTTGCCATTAAGTCAGCAAGCTCATCAATAACAATCACAAGATAAGGTAAAATTTCTCTTTGTTTATATTTTGTCCGCACAGCTTGATTATATGATTCAATATTTCTACAACCCAAATGACTTAAAGTTTCATATCTCTTTTCCATTTCCGAGATTGACCACTTTAAAGAATTAACAGCTTTGTCAGGATCAGTAATAACTGGCGTTAAAAGATGCGGAATATCATTATAGGGAGTAAGCTCAACTCTTTTTGGATCAACCATAATAAATCTAAGCATTTCTGGAGAATTTTGAAAAAGAAGACTAGCAATCAAAGTATTAACGCACACTGTTTTACCACTTCCAGTAGATCCAGCAATCATTAAATGAGGCATTTTTTCAAGATTAGCAAAAATCGCATTGCCCGCAACATCTCTACCTAAAACAACACTTAAATTAGATTTTTTGTTATAGAATTCAGTAGAACTTAAAATATTTTTTAATCCAACCATTGCAACTGACTGGTTCGGAAGTTCAAGACCGATCCATGATTTCCCGGGAATCGGAGCTTCTATCCGAAGCGATCTAGCAGCTAGCGCAAGAGCAAGGTCATTTTGAAGCGTAGTTATTCTGCTCAGTTTTATTCCAACCGCTGGCTTTAGGGTGTATTGGGTAACAGTAGGACCAACATTCACCTCTCCCATCTCAACTTCAATACCAAAATTAGCCAATGTTCTTTTAATAATATTTGAGTTAACTTTTATATCTCCGCTCGTAGGCTCACTATCTTTTCCATTTAAAAGACTGAGGGGAGGAACTTTCCAATCTTTTGCTTTTTGTTTGGATTTGTCCATATCATTAACAAATTCATCCTCAACGCTTTCTATCTCTTCTCTATCATCTTCGCTATCATTTTCCTCACTAATATCACTCTCATCTTCTATAGTCTTAATAGAAAATTTCGGCTCTTTTTTATTTTTTCCAATTTTTTTTGCAAGAGAGGAAAGTATGCCTTCTTTTTTCTCTTTACTTTTTCCAACTATATTAATTTTGATATTGTCATCGTCTTCTCCTTTATCATTCTCTTCTTCATCTTCGTATTCATCGTCTTCTTCGTCTTCTACTTCATTTTCTACTCCGTTTTTTTCTCTATTTTTTTTATCAAGATTAAGCTTATTAGTTTTTCTCTTAAATTTAATTTTTCCCAATAGATCAATAAATGCTATGTCAAAGATCAAGAGAAAAGATATTAAAAGTAATGCTGAAATAATAATCAAACCTCCCCACTTGCCAGCTAAGCTAACTAGAGCCCATGCTAAAATCGCGCCTAAAATACCGCCGCCGCCGCCCGCTTTCGCAATTTCAAACATTGCAGCCGGATCATAAAAAATATGCATAAAAGAAAGCGCGGAAAAAACCATTATTATTATTCCAAACACAGAAACCCTGCTTTCAAAAATACTTTCTGATTTAAGCATTTTCCATCCCCATAAAATTAAAGCAAAAGGAAAAAGAACAGCTCCCCAACCAAACAAAATATTTATAATTCCATTCAATTTTTCTCCAAGTCCGCCAGCTAAATTCACAAAACTCAAAATACTTAAAAGCGCCAAAACAAAAAGAAAGATAGCTATTACATCTTTTTTGATCCAATCATCAATTTCAATTCGCGAAAAACCAAATGATAAATTATTATAACTTCTTTTTTTTCTTCTTCTTGACATAAACCAATTAATTTAACTTACTTAGGGACTATTCCCTTCTTGAGAGAGGAATTATAAGAAAATCAGCAGAGCCTACTTACCGTTCTATTATAGCTTAAAATTACGGTTAAAGCAAAAAGTACAATTCGAATTGCTAAATGGTTAAATTGCTAGTTCCATGGTCATGAAAGAACGTGAAATCTAAATGCAAGGCAGTTACAAAAAGGCTCCACAGCCCTAGCGGGACTATGGAGCCAACATTTGTTTTAGAATTAAAAATTCAGTCATTTAAAATTGATTTGAGGAATTGTGTTGGCTCCATAGTGGCTTTAGCTCTGTGGAGCCTTTTTGCTATAACTCTGCTTATTCCTTTTCCTTGTCTATATTCCTAAAATACCCTGTTCCAGATGGGATTAACCTTCCGATAATTACATTTTCTTTGAGACCTCTAAGTTTATCTTCTTTCCCGGTAATAGCGGCGCCGATCAGAACGCGCGCGGTTTCTTGGAAAGAAGCGGCAGATAAGAAACTTTCTGTAGTAAGAGACGCTTTTGTTATTCCTAAAAGTAATTGTTCGGCAACAGCGGGGTTTTTTTGCTTGTCTGTTACGCCTTTATTTTCTTTGTTTTCTTCCTTAATCTTATTATTAGCTTCAGTCAATTGAGCCTTTTCTACAATATCTCCTATTAACAAATTAGTATCTCCCATATCTTTAATACGAACCCTTGAAAGCATTTGCCTTATAATTATTTCAATATGCTTATCATCAATACCTTCTCCTTGAGAAGTATAAACTTGCTGTACTTCTTTAATAATATATCTTTGAACTTCTTTAATTTCTTTTAGTTCAAATAGTTCATGAATATCAACATGTCCTTCAACTAATTGTTGCCCTGCCGTTATTAGTTCGCCTTTTTTAACTAAGATTGAAGTATCTTTATCAATCACATAACTTTTCACATCTTCAACTTCTTCTTTATCAATTACTTCTTCTATTTCTGGTTTAAATTTAATATGAATGATCCTTGAATCTTTGGTTTCTTCAATTTCCTTAACCTTACCGTCAACTTCAGAAATAATTGCTTTCCCTTTCGGAGATCTTGCTTCAAAAATTTCTTCAACTCTAGGAAGCCCTTGCGTAATATCCTTGCCAGCAACTCCCCCGCTATGAAATGTTCTCATAGTAAGCTGAGTTCCAGGTTCTCCAATCGCCTGAGCAGTAACTATTCCAACTGCTTGTCCTATATCTACTAATTTGTTCTTTCCAAGATCATATCCATAACATGCCTGACATATTCCTCTTTTCGCCTTACAATTAACAATACTCCTAACCCACACTCTTTCAATTCCTACTTTTTCTATTTTTTCAGCGCTTTCTTTGCTAATTTGACTATTAGCTTTAACAATAACTTTCTTAGTTTTTGGATTTTTTATATCTTTTAAGGCAGTTCTTCCCCTTAATCTCATTGATATTGTTCGTCCTATGCCTGAATGTTCATCAGCAATAACCTCGGTCCCTTCTGTATCATGACAATCCTTTTCATGAATAATAACATCCTGCGCAACATCAACAAGTCTTCTAGTTAGATAACCAGCTGTTGAAGTTCTAAGAGCTGTATCAGCCATTCCTTTCCTAGTACCATGAGTAGATATAAAATACTCCAGAACATTAAAACCTTCTTTAAAACTACTTTTGATAGGAAGCTCAATTGTTTCTCCTGATGGATTTACAACCAATCCCTTCATTCCTCCCATTTGAGTTATAACGGCCCAATTACTTCTTGCTCCAGAATTAATCATATATGCTACAGAACTTTCTTCTCCAATAGTATTTGGAATTTCCTGAGATATTTTACTCTTAATATCATTCCAAACCTCTATTGATTTTACCCTTCTCTCATTTTCCGTAAGCAATCCTTCTTCATATTGTTCTCTAATTTCATCAACATCATTATCTCCTTTTTTTATAAGATCTTTTTTCACATCTGGAATTTTAACATCGTTCATCCCCCAGCTTAACCCAGATTTAGTTGCGTATTTGAATCCAATATTTTTAATTTTATCAATCAATTTTACAGTTTTTTCCTCTCCAATAATATCCAAGGCATCTGCTATAAGATCCTTTAAAGCTCCAGAATCCATAACCTTATTTATAAATATCAATTCTTTTGGAAGCGACTGATTAAAAATTATACGTCCGACAGTGGTCTCAATAAATTTTTCTGTAGAAGTTGAAACCGAAGACTCAGTTTTGCCCCATGAGTTATTTCTAAGTTTTATTCTAGTTCTAAGATTAATCAGTCCGAGTTCATAAGAAACTATCGCTTCTTCAAAAGAGTTAAAAACTCTCTTTTTCTCTTCTGCTTCATCTATAATTTTAGTCATATAATAACAACCGAGTACTATATCTTGAGAAGGAACTACAATCGGCTCTCCAGTCGCTGGCTTTAAAAGATTTTTAGAAGAAAGCATTATTTCTCTTGATTCGTTCTGAGCTTCTTTCGTAAGCGGAAGATGCACAGCCATCTGATCTCCATCAAAATCAGCATTAAATGCCTTACAAACCATCGGATGGATTTGAATAGCTTTTCCCTCAATCAAAATAGGATAAAAAGCTTGAATTCCAAGACGATGTAAAGTAGGAGCGCGATTAAGAAGAACTGCCTTATTTTTAATTACTTCTTCTAAAATATCCCAAACTTCTGTTATTCCTTGCTCTATTAGCTTATTCGCGCTTCTTACATTATATGCAAAACTTCTTTCTATAAGTTCTTTCATCACAAAAGGCTTAAAAAGTTCCAGAGCCATTTTTTTAGGAAGTCCGCATTGATCAAGTCTTAAATTCGGACCAATAACAATTACTGAACGCGCCGAATAATCTACTCGTTTACCAAGAAGATTTTGTCTAAACCTCCCTTGCTTTCCTTTTAACATATCCGCAAGAGATCTTAACTGTCTTCTCTTGCCAGTAGCCGCCATTGTTGCTTGCCCTCTTCTAGCGCTATTATCAATAAGCGCGTCAACAGCTTCTTGCAACATTCTTTTTTCATTTCTAGAAATAACTTCTGGAGCCCCAAGTTCTATTAATTTTTTAAGGCGATTATTTCTATTAATAACTCTTCTGTAAAGATCATTAAGATCAGAGGTCGCAAACCTTCCGCCATCCAACTGAACCATCGGCCTTAAATCTGGAGGTATCACTGGAATAACTGTTAAACACATCCATTCCGGCTTTATATCAGCTTTCACAAAACCTCTTACCAAACGCAATCTTTTCATTATCTTTTTCCTCTGCGCAGAAGACTTTGGTAGCTCAATAATCTCTTTTTCTAATTTTTTAGCCAATTTTTTCAAATCAATATCATGCAATGCTTTTTTTACAGCGCTAGTTCCTATGTCAGCCTTGAAAACAGATGCATATTTTAAAGAAAGATTTCTATATTCAATTTCTGAAATAACTTTAAGTTTTTTAATACTTCGAAGTTCTTCTTTTGCTTTGTCTCTTGCTTCCTTAATATCATTAATCTCAGGAACCGTTAAAGTCTTTTTTCCGCCCCCGATGCCTCTCGAGGACAAGCTTTTAACTTTTGATTTATATTCAGCTTCAATTTGATCAGAAATCACCTTTCTTTCTTCTTCGTTGACATGTATTATTAAATAACTTGCAAAATAAATAACTTTTTCTAATTCCTGAATAGACATATTAAGCACTAAGCCAATACTTGACGGAACTCCTCTTAAAAACCAAACATGAGAAATAGGCACGGCTAGTTTTATGTATCCCATTCTTTCTCTTCTAACTATTGATTTCGTAACTTCTACCCCACACTTATCACAAACAATACCTTTATATCGTATTCTTTTATATTTTCCACAATAACATTCCCAATCTTTTGTTGGTCCAAATATTTTTTCACAAAACAACCCATCTTTTTCTGGTCTTTGAGTCCTATAATTTATAGTTTCTGGCTTAATAACTTCTCCGCAAGACCAGTCTAAAATCTCTTCCGGACTAGCAAGCTTAAGTCGAACTGCCTCAAAGTCCTCGACTTTTACGCCTATATTTGTCATAAAATTATATTGTTAAAAAATTATAAAGTTATATTGTTGAATAATTATTATTATTAAGAATACTAGACTAATACAGTGAAAGAGCAACGAGATAAATTATCAAGCGCCAAATTCAAAATTTTAAATTCCAAATAAATTCAAATACTTAAAATTCTAAACCGTTTTGAATTTTGAATTTTGGTCATTGTAGCTTATTTGTTATTTGCAATTTTGGATTTGTAATTTAAACTGTCGTTGTAAGTAAGTTCAATAATAATATTCAACAATACGGCAATAGAACAATTTAAATTTCTAATTTCATTTATTTAATTTACGACTCTTTTTCATCATTTTTTTTATCTTCCTCTTCTTTTTCAATTTTCTCTTCTTTCGTTTTGATAAGATCAACGCTCAAACCAAGAGCTTTTAATTCATTTACTAAAACATGAAACGAAGCAGGAATGTGCGGACTTTTTATTGATTCACCTTTAATAATTGCTTCATACGCTTTTGATCTTCCAAGAACATCGTCTGATTTTATAGTCAACACTTCTTGCAAGCTATGCGCGGCTCCGTGTCCTTCAAGCGCCCAAACCTCCATCTCTCCAAACCTCTGTCCTCCAAATTGAGCCTTTCCTCCAAGCGGTTGCTGTGTAATGAGAGAGTATGGACCGATAGAACGCATATGTATTTTATCTTCAACAAGATGATTTAATTTTAGTATATAGGTAATTCCTACAGTAGATTTGTTTTCAAAAGCATTTCCAGTTTTTCCATCGTAAAGCTGAACTTTTCCATCTTCAGGAAGATCAACTTTTTTAAGCTCCTCTTTTATTTGCTTTTCAGTAACACCAGCCAAGGAAGGACAAGCAACTTTATATCCTTGCTTACTTGCCGCCCAGCCAAGATGAGTTTCCAAAATTTGACCAATATTCATACGACTAGCAACACCAAGCGGATTTAAAACTATATCAACATGAGTTCCATCTTCTAAATAAGGCATATCTTCAACGGGAAGAATTGTTGAAATAACACCTTTATTTCCATGTCTACCAGCTAATTTATCTCCAACCTGAATTTTTCTCAATTGCGCGACACTTACTTGTATCTTTTTTATAACACCGCCAGAAAGCTTATCTCCTTGATCTCTTGAAAAGATTTTCACATCAACTACTTTTCCTTGTTCACCATGTTGCAAATACAAAGAAGTATCTTTCACATCTCTTGCCTTTTCACCAAAAATAGACCTTAACAATCTTTCTTCTGCTGTTAAATCACTTTCTCCTTTTGGTGTAATTTTCCCAATCAAAATATCTCCAGATCTAACCTCTGCTCCAATTCTTATAATTCCGTCTTCATCCAAATCTTTTAGTTTCTCTTCTCCAACATTAGGAATATCCCTAGTTACAATTTCTGGACCAAGTTTTGTGTCCCTAACATCAATTGAAAAATTTTCAATATGAATTGAACTAAATCTATCGTCCTCAACAACTTTTTGTGAAAGTATTATAGCATCTTCAAAATTACATCCGCTCCAAGATATAAATGCTACCAATAAATTTTGACCAAGAGCAAGTTCTCCATCTTCAGTACCTGAACTATCAGCAATAATATCTCCCTTTTTAACCAACTCTCCCTTTTTAACCCTTGGATATTGCGTTATACATGTCGCAGCGTTTGACCTGACAAAACTAGAAAGATTATATTCCGTAAATCCTGAATCCGAATTCTTAATTTTTATATGAGACCCATCAACTTCAACAACCTTTCCATTTGTTTGCGAAAAAACAACATGCCCAGAATCAAACGCAGCTTTCTCTTCAAGACCAGTTCCAACAACTGGAGATTGCGGAGTAATACAAGTAACAGCTTGGCGTTGCATATTTGATCCCATCAATGCTCTATGCGCGTCATCATGCTCAAGAAAGGGAATAAGCGATGTTGCAACACTGATTGCCTGACTTGGCGATACATCCATAAAATTTACTTTTTCTGACTGAATTATCCCGGGTTGTCCCTTAATTCTTGCCTGAATTTCTTTTTGAATAAATTTACCAGTACTTTTATCAAAAGGAACACTGGCATGAGCAATAGTAGCCTTTTCTTCTTCGGTAGCATCTAAATACACTACCTTGTCTGTTACCTTACCATCTTTAACTTTTCTGTATGGAGTTTCCAAAAACCCATACTCGTTCACCTCTCCGTAAGTAGCAAGATGTCCAACCAAACCAATATTTGGACCTTCTGGAGTTTGAATTGGACAGATTCTCCCATAATGGCTACGATGCACATCACGAACTTCAAAACCAGCTCTTTCTCTTGTAAGCCCTCCCGGACCCATAGCAGAAAGACGCCTCTTATGTTCAAGCTCAGATAGCGGATTTACCTGATCCATAAATTGGCAAAGCTGACTAGACATAAAAAACTCCCTTATAACTGCAATAAGAGGTCTTGTATTTATAAGCTGGGAAGGAGTAACTGTATTTGAATCAAGAGTACTCATTCTATCTTTAATATTCCTTTCAACTCTCATAAATCCTAATCTAAATCTTTCCTGAATAAGCTCTCCAACCATTCTAACTCTTCTATTTCCAAGATGATCAATATCATCTGGGACTGCATCAATAGAATTATTAAGTTTAATTATTTCCTTAACGGTTAAAACCAAATCACTAGATTGAAACACTCTATTAGAAACAGAATCCTCTAAATCAATATTAAGTCTTTGGTTCATTTTATGTCTTCCAACCTTGCCAAGATCATATCTATCAAACTTAAAGAACATTCCTTCAATCAACTGTTTAGCATTATCAGCAGTTGCTAAATCCCCAGGTCTAATCCTTTTATAAACATCAATAAATCCTTCGGCTTGAGATTTTGCTAAATCTTTTTTAATAGTTTCTTCTATAAATTTCACACTCCCAGTATCAACATCAGAAAACAATTTTAGCAAACCCTCGTCAGATCCCTCTTTAAAGGCTCTAAGCAAAGCAGTAACAGCCACCTTTCTTTTCTTATCTATTCTAACAAAAATAGCGCCGCTTGCTTCTGTTTCTATTTCAAGCCACGCTCCTCTTGTTGGAATTAATTTTGCGCCAAAATATCTTTTATCTTCTTTCTCAGAAGAAACACTAAAAAATACTCCAGGAGATTTTATAAGCTGTCCTACAACTACTCTTTCTACCCCATTAATAATAAAAGTTCCACGCTCTGTCATAAGTGGGAACTCTCCAAAATAAATTTCTTGTTCTTTTTTTGCTTTAGTTTTTACATCTGTTAATTTGACTTTACATCGCAAAGGAGCTTCGTAGGATAAATTCTTCTTCTTTGCCAATTCTTCATCGTATTTCGGCTTATCAAGATAGTAATCAATAAAATCAAGCTCCATTTCTTTATTAAAACTAATAATAGGAGAAACTTCGCTCAAAAGCTCCTTCAATCCTCTTTCAATAAACCAATTATAAGAATTAATTTGAGATTCTATCAAATAAGGTTGACTTATCAAATTTTTTGTCTTATCAAAATATTTTCTGTTTGATTTTAAACTTATTATTTCCTTTCTCTTGAGCATATTATTATATTATTATATTATTATAAAATTAAACTGCTCTATATGTTAGACTTCTTCGTTTTAAAAATTCGAAAAGCACAAAAACAGGCCTAAACAGCAAACACTGCAGGCATAAAAAGCCCTCTTTCTTTTATTTGATTGCACTACAAACCATAAGATGTATAGTTGACTTGAATAACAAGCGTAATTTCATTATACATAATGGGAAAATACTGTCAAGTATTCATTAAGTATTAAGGGTGTTGTATATAATATTGTTTGACTTTATGGAGAACTCTGTGTGTGCGAACTTCTCCACAAAGATAATTTAAATAGAGGCTTAGCCTCCAAGCTGGAGGCTAAGCCTCTATTTAAATTACCTTTCTTTAAAGTCAAAGGATATTAAGTGGAATGCTTAATACTTAATACTATATACTTATTATAATGTTAAGTAATTGACATTTAAAATGCAATACCAGACTTTGAGATTAAATTTCTAATTGCTCTAATTATTCTAATTCCTAACTAAATCCCAATAATCAATGTCTAAATTTTATTCATTGGAATTTAAATAGAGGCTTAGCCTCCAAGCTGGAGGCTAAGCCTCTATTTAAATTACCTTTCTTTAAAGTCAAAGGATATTAAGTGGAATGCTTAATACTTAATACTATATACTTAATACTTATTATAATATAATAACTAATATCTCTACTTATTTATAGCATTTCTCTCCATCGCCAAATTATGCGCTTCAATATAATGAGTTATAAAATTCTTCCAATCCGCTACAAAAGCGACTTTAAGAGCCTGAATTTTATTGTCAATTCTTTTCTTTTTTGTAAACAAAGTATATTTATAGATAATATTAACAAAATCTTTCATCATCTTCTCTTTCTTCTGGTTTTCTATGTCTAGAATATAAATTCCTGGAACTTTTTTACTATGCAAATCATCATAAAAATATTTTCCAAACCCAGATAAATTACTAGTCAAAGAAGCAACTCCTAAAGCGCCAGTTTCAAGCGGGGTATAGCCCCATGGTTCATAATACGAAGGAAAAATACCAAGATGACAAGCTTGGATACTTTGGTAATAATCCAAATCTCCAAGTCCATCAGCGCCAGTTAGATATATTGGATAAAAAATAACTTTAACTCTATCCTCTTCTCTATTTTCTAAACCAGCTTTTTTAAAAGCCTTTATTATTGGATCATTTTCATTATCAGTAAGTTTGTGTGTTGCAAGCGGAGCAGACCCGCTTTTAGATTTTAATCTTAAAAGCTTTCTTTTCATTGCAAGAACAAAACCTTTATCAAAAATAGACTTTTCGCTTATTCTTTCTTCGGAGGTAATAGTATAAAGCAAATTCTCTCTAGTATCATTCTCTTCTTCTTCCAGAAAATCTTTTATATCTCTAAAAGCTTCTCTCGCTTCTATTATTTCTGGCTTTATACCATTTGTTCCTGTTGGAACAAAGAAAAAAGTAACTACAGTTTTCTTACTTCTATTCTTTTTCATCTTCTTATTTAGCTCAGCAAGAGAATCTATAAAAATATCTAAACCCTTATTATGAAATTCATATCTGCTCGCAGTAAAATAAAACAAGGTATTTTTAAGATCAATTTTATAATAAGGAAAGAAATAATACAGAACAAACTGACGAAGTCTATTTCTATATTTTTTATGTTTTAGGGCAGTTTTTTCAAAACTTGGAAATTTTGTCATATCAAGACCATTCGGCAATATAACATCGGCTTTCCTTCCTAAAATATATTCTGCCTCCATCGCTGTAACTTGACTCACGGTTGTAAACACATTAGCTGTTGAAGCAGATATTTTTTCCATATTATGCTTCGCTTGTACTCCATATTTGCGCGCTTCTTCCGCTGGATTTATTTTACTTATAATAGAATAAAGATCATTACCATGTCCAGCAAGAGTTCTTCCAAGAGTTGTCGCGTGAGTTGTAAATACTGTAGATACTTTTGAATTATTCTTCTCTAAATATAAAATTATTGCTCCAGAAAGCCATTCATGCGCCTGAACAACTATTTTTTTATCATTATTAACTTTACCTAGCTCATCTATTAAATTCCCGACTGCCCAGCTCCATAAAACAGGCTCATTAAAATCATAAGGACTGTCCAAGGAATCAAGTTTAAAACTTTCCCATAATTCTTTTTTTATACTATCAATTTTCGGCCACAAATCTTTAAAGTCAATCAAAATAACTTTCGGTTCTCCCTCAATAAGCCAAAAACCAAAATGACAAACTATACCTTCTTTTTTTAATTGCTCACAAACACTTTCATATTTTTCTGGAATAGCTTCTTCTTTAAAAACAGCTCTACTTTTTTCTTCAAAATAAGGGCCAATAAGATAGTATCCATTTCTGTAGCGTTTTTGCATATGCCTTGCTTTTGAACTCAAAACAGTAAAAATACCACCGACCTTATTACAAACTTCCCATGAAGCTTCAAACACTAAATCTGCTTTTGGTTTTGTATTTTTTTTCATTTTTTTAAATAAATAATTATTTTTATGTTACTTAAATTATAACACTTTTACAGACTAAAAACAATTATAATATTGTTCGACTTTATGGAGAACTATCGTTGGTTCAATGTCTCTGACTTGAACCTTGTGTTTCTCTTGTTGGCTCCATAGTCCCGCAGGGCTGTGGAGCCTTTTTGCTATTGTGTGTTGCTCCCCCCGTATCGCAGTGCGGGGCAGGCTCCGGGCTGTGGAGCCTAAATGCAGGATTTTTTTTAAAGCTCTTTTTACAAAGTTTGAAATCACAAAAGGCTCCACAGGGCTATCGCCACTATGGAGCCAACGATATTCAATAAATATTGTTCGACTTTATGGAGAACTATTGCATGAAGTAAAATTCTGCGCGAACAAGCTTTTCCACAAGGTCGAAGGATATTGTAAATGGAGCCAACGATGTTCAATAAAAGATTAGTCATAAATTGGAAGCTCCAAGATTACATTCCCCTTTTCCATATAAAAATAAATAACAGCCATAAGATTAGAAACTAACAAAATAATTAATGCGGTATAACATAGAAAAACTCGCGGAATAAATCCATTTTTAAAATAATTACTTCCCGTTAATCCAATAGGTTCTTGATAATAATCATATTTTTTTATCTGTTTGTCTTCGGCGTATGCTTTCTTTATTAAGCCTGCAACATTCATATTTCTTATGTTTTCTGCTAACAATATTGGATCACATTTAGTAATAATTTTATTATTATTTTCTTCATTTGAATTATAACCTAAAGACCGAGTTTTAGATTGTTGAAATTTATTTTTTAAATCCTCGTAGCCACAATACAATATTTCATTCTGATTGTTTTTAAATAATCCCGAAAATATGTTTCCATCGTCAGAATGAGAGGTTGAGTCACTTAATAATAGACTAGCCTGTTCGTTGTCCATCTTTTTTTCTGACAACAATTCAATTTCATTTTGTTCTTTGTCAGATAAACTTATTAAGTTTTCTGTTTTTTCAGAAACATTATTTTTTTCTTCATTATCATTTTTTAAAATATTAATATCATTTACTTTTTCTTCAAGAACAAGTTCTATATTCTCATTTAATTCATAATCAATACTTACTCTTTCTAGTAATAAGGGCGCTCCAAATTCTTCTACAATAATAATACTTTTGCTTCCATCAAATATTCCTTCTATCGCTACAATACCAACCTCAGTATAATTTGAATTCAAAATATTCTCTCTATGTGAAGAACTTTCCATCAAAGCACTATGAACACTAGTAGCAGTCACAAAATCTATCGCCAAATTTTCACCAGCATACCTATAGTTATATCCTGTTGACTTTATAAAATCCCAAGGTGTTAATCCACTCGGGCTATTATGATCAAAATATTGAAATTCAAACATATCATTAGCTTTTTCCTTTGCCGCTTCTGTTAATTTTTCGTTCATTGAAAGACTATGAAGTCCTGCCTCCATTCTAGAGTTATTAGTTAAATTTATCATTTCCACTGCCGAGATAGAAGCGCCCAAAGCAGTGCTTTCTTGCAACAAGCCAGCCAATGCAAAAAATAAAGCCACAACAAAACTTATTTTATTTATACTTTTATTTTTATTTTTTGTCTTCATTTTTGACCTTTATAATTAGGTCACCCTTTTTGTTTTTTTAATAAATTTTTTGTTTCACCGTAAAGAACAAACAATTAAACCAACACAACGCCACAAACAACATAAATAAAAGAAGGGCGATAATTCACCCTTCTTTATTGTTTATTCAACTGTTACACTTACAGTATACACTATTTTTTAGCTTTCGTCAACCCCAAATCATTTTAACATAATTTAATACTTATCGCGCTCTGTTGGCTCCATAGTCCCCCCGCATCGCAGTGCGGGGCAGGCTCCGGGCTGTGTCTCTTTTCATAAACAACAGTCTCCACAGCCCTATCGGGACTATGGAGCCAACGGAATAAGATTGAAGGATATTAAGTGGGACGCTTAATACTTAATACTTAGGGGCTTCAGCAGAGCCTACATATTTAAAACTTTTGCCGTTACTTCCCCTATCTGCCATGCGGTAAATCCGCATTTATTTTTTGAAGATATAGCCTCTTCAAAATCAATCTTTTTATTTTTCTTAAAATAAGGAGAGTCGCATTCAAAATCAACTTTCTTAATATCTTTTATGCTAAGCTTATTTTTCTTTAACAATAAATCTATTTTCTTAAGAAGTTTCTCAGATAAATTCCGCTTATCAATCCAAGTTAATTTAGAAACAATATTTCCTTTTTTATCCAACAAAAATACACTTGCTTTATTGCTGATAATCTCAATTTTTAGCTTACAAATCATACAAAAATATTGAAAATTTATAATTTACTTGGTTCGCCAGCTGGCGAATTGAATTTGTAATTTTTCCCGTTGCTTTTCAAAATTTACTCTTCTTCCATTTCATCCTCAACGCTTCCCCATTCCACGACAGGTTCTGGTTCTGGTTCTGGTTCTGGTTCTTTGCTTTTTTCTTCAATAAGTTTTTTCAGCTTATCAATTTTTTCTACAACTTTCTTATTATCAGAATTTAAAAGAAAAACTGCTTCAAACTCCCTCAGGGCATCTTTGTAATTCTCTTCTTTTTCATAAATCAGGCCAAGACTATAATGCGCATTTAAATTTCTAGGCTGAAGTCTTATTATCTCAAGAAATATATTTTTTGCCTTATTGATATTTCCAGAGTTATATTGAATTCTTCCTAATTGAACTACTATATTTATATCCGCAGTTCCATTTTT
>JAYEKL010000018.1:0-4500 GCA_034660995.1 Patescibacteria group bacterium
ATGTTTACGGAACAAATGGATCAGACATGTTTGAAAGGCGATGCCCTGAGTGTCAGGACGGGGCCGCAGGGATTAAGTACTGGAAGACTCTAAACAGATGAGTACATGAGGAAATAGAGGAAATAGCGAGTTTTTGAATATGAACATACCTGATAAAATCATAAAATTGATTGAGACTTTCGATTATAATTTAGAAATGTATAAGAAAGGCTCATATAATGAAACTCAGGTGCGTCTTGAATTCATAAATCCTTTTTTTGAAGAATTAGGTTGGGATATTACTAATAAACAAGGCCATGCAGAAGCGTACAAAGAAGTAATTCATGAAGATGGTATAAAGGTAGGTGGTGTTACAAAAGCGCCTGATTATTGTTTTCGCATAGGCGGTACTCGTAAATTTTTTCTCGAAGCAAAAAAACCCGCTGTAAACATCAAAAAAGATATACACCCCGCATATCAGTTGCGCCGTTATGGATGGAGCGCTAAGCTGCCTCTAAGTATTCTAACAGACTTTGAAGAATTTGCAGTTTATGACTGCCGTGTAAAACCCGCTAAAACGGATAAAGTATCACATTCACGTATTCTCTATATGAAATACACTGATTATATAGAGCGCTGGGATGAACTCGTAAATATTTTTTCTCCTAAAGCGATTTTAAAGGGTTCCTTTGATAAATATGTAAAATCCAAAAAAACTAAAAAAGGTACTGCTGAGGTTGACAAAGCTTTCTTACAGGAAATTGAGCGTTGGCGAGAACTTCTATCTCGTAATGTTGCTTTGCGTAATCCGAACCTTACCCAGAGAGAACTTAATTTTGCTGTTCAGCAGACAATTGACAGGGTTATTTTTCTCCGTATTTGCGAAGATCGAGGTATCGAAAATTATGGCAGATTAATGGCTTTGCAAAATGGAAACAATGTCTATAAACGATTATTTCATCTTTTTCGCAAAGCGGATGATAAATATAATTCAGGTTTGTTCCATTTTAAAAAAGAAAAAGATCGTGATAATTTCGACAATCTTACCCCAAGCCTAACTATTGATGACAAGGCTTTAAAAGACATCTTCAAAAATTTATACTATCCCGACAGCCCTTATGAATTTTCAGTTTTACCTGCCGATATATTGGGGCAGGTGTATGAACAATTTCTTGGTAAAATTATTCGCCTGACTTCAAAACACCGGGCGATTATTGAGGAAAAACCGGAAGTAAGAAAAGCTGGCGGTGTTTATTATACTCCTACATACATAGTTAATTACATCGTAAAGCAAACCGTAGGAAAACTTGTTGAAGGTAAAAAGCCGGGGCCGAGAGGGGGCGTAAGCAATCTGAGAATACTCGATCCAGCCTGTGGTTCAGGTTCTTTTTTGCTTGGAGCATACCAGCATTTACTTGACTGGCATCGCGACCAATACGTGAACGATAGGCCGGAAAAATGGGCCAAAGGCAAAACTCCCCGTCTTTACCAAACTTATAAAGGAGAATGGCGATTAACAACTGATGAAAGAAAACGAATTCTTTTAAACAATATTTACGGTGTTGATATTGACCACCAGGCAGTGGAGGTAACAAAGCTATCCCTTTTACTGAAAGTATTGGAAGGAGAAGACGAACAGAGCATCGGTAAACAAATAGCATTGTTTCAAGAGCGAGTATTACCGGATTTAGCGAATAATATTAAATGTGGCAATTCTCTTATCGGGCCTGATTTCTATGAAAATCAGCAAATGAGTTTGCTTGATGACGAAGAAATGTATCGGGTCAATGCTTTTAATTGGAACGCTGAGTTTATGGAAATCGTGAAAAGCGGCGGTTTTGATGCGATGATTGGGAATCCGCCTTATGGTGCTTTGTTTCTAAATGAAGAGATAGAATATTTGTTAAAAAATTATAATTCTTTTGAATACCAGTTAAATAGCTTTGTACTATTCATGGAAAGAGGTAGCAGCATCTTAAAACTAAACGGAAAAATATCCTATATCACTCCAGCGGTATTTCTTGCCCAGCATTATTTTAAAAATATTAGAAAAGTTATTTTAGAAAATTATTCAATAGAAAATATTCTGATTCTCAATTATAAGGTTTTTAAAGATGCTGACATAGGAGACACTTGCATCTTTGTCTTCAACAATAATAAATCGAAAAATAATATTATAAGATATTCAATCTTAAGAAAGGAAACCGAATTTAGCGACATATTTCTTAGTGAAAGAGGACAAAACGCTTTTTTAACTAATCCTCGTTATGAAATTTATTTATCAGCAAATAAAAAATTGTTTTCCAAGATAGAAAATATTTCTATTTCTTTGGGCGAATTGGCTAATTGCATAATGGGAATAAAACCTTATCAAAAGGGCAAAGGTAAACCTAAACAAATAGAACAAACGGTAAAAAACAGGGTTTATGATAGCAATACTAAAAAAGACGACTTATATAAAAATTATCTAATTGGAAAAGATATAGACAGATATGTGATATATCCTTTGGAACAAAGATATATAAAATATGGTGAATGGCTTGCTGAACCAAGATTTACGGCCCCGTTTGAAAAAAATAAAATTATTTTAAGGCAAACTTCAGATAGAATTCAAGCCGTCATGGACCAAGAAAAGCATTATAACCTAAACAATATTTATAATATAGAATTAAAAAATACAAGTTACCATTATAACTACATTCTTGGCATAATTAATTCAAAGCTGATGGTTTACATATATCAAAAAATTGTTCCGGAAAAAGGTAAACTATTTGCTGAAATTAAAAAAGTAAGTTTAGTGAAGTTGCCTATTCGCAAAATTGAGTTTACTGATCAAAACGAAAAAGCAATGCATGATAATATGAGTGAACTTGTCAATCAAATGCTCAATCTGAATAAGAAATTAAACAGTGCCAAACTTCCACAAGAAAAGAATCTGCTTCAACGCCAAATCGAAACCACAGACAGGCAAATAGATCAGTTAGTTTATGAACTGTATGATTTGACAGATGAAGAAATAAAAATAGTAGAATCGGAAACTTAAAAATGCATAGCCCGGCGGTCGGGCGAATTCAAGTGGTTTCCGCTTTCGCTCCAACCCCTTGTGTAAAGGATTATTTAATTGAAAGAACCAGAAGTATTGAGAGTGTTAATTGATTCAATGCCAGCAACGGAACCAGCATGGTTTGAAGTGCTGTCTGCTTTGTTAATACCAGCCATTGCCCTAATTGCTTTATATATTGCTTATCAACAATACAAAATCAATAAGCAAAGATTAAGACATGAAACATATGAGCGACGCCTCTATGTTTACAAAGTGGTTCAGAAATTTCTCTCTGAGATAATTCGAGAAGGAAAAACTACCTATGAAATGTGCGCTGAATTCTATTCGGAGGCATCTGAAGCCGCTTTCCTTTTTGATGATTCTGTTCAAAATAAAATAGACAAAATATATAAGAAAGCTGTGCAAATGGTTCATCTAGACCAGAAAATGTATCCGCTCGATGGTTCAACTGGTTTGCCTGTAGGTGAAGAGAGAAGTCGTATTGCAGAAGAAGAGTCTGGGCTATTACTCTGGCTCACTGATCAGTTGAAGGAATCAAGACCATTTTTTGCTGAAAAACTTAGATTAAAAAACAAATAGCAATTGGGTCAAGCCGACGTTCGTACCTCGCGCGTCTTACCCAAAAGGTTACAATTCTATTAGTTGGAGGAGGAGTGAAATTAGAACATCAGTATCGAAATGAATGCGATATCCTTCGACTTCTTGTAGATGAATTCGAGCAGATGTATGAACAATACACAAAAGAAAACAAAGAGGAAATTAACTCCAGTGTGGCTCACGATGCTTTTGAGTACCACGCGCCACGATACATCCCGAATCTAAGAGCGTTGCTGACAAGCTCTCTATTGATCCAAATTCAGGGTTTGCTTGATTTCTCGCTACCGAAAGTCGTAGAGCATATAGCGAAGATGCCTTTAACTCCTTTCGACAAAGCGTGGAGAGGCGGAAGCGTATTGTGCTGGGTTAAGCATATTTTGAAAAAGGAAATAAAGTCCGGTTTTGATTTTGGTAGTGGCCTTTATTCAAGACTGAGAGATTTTTACGAAATTAGAAATGATCAGGTGCATCATGGGGGCTACCTCTCAGCGGAGAAAAGACGAGTTATCGTGAACAGGTTGAAAGGTGTTCATATTTCCCAATACACGGATTTGTACGATATTGATTTCTCTTATTGCAGGTCGGTGATTAATGATGCGGAATCGTTCTTGATTGAAATTGTAAAGAGCATTTCCAGCAAATGGGGCCGAATCTAACGAATAAGGATAGATCGTGAGGGAAAAGGGGTCAGGTCTACTGTTGACCCATGGAAGATAAAAAAAGCACAGTAAGAAGCATATTACGAAGAGTTTCGAGGCTTAAAAAATATGACAGAAAAATTAAAAGCCAGATAGGGAAAATACAAGACAGCATTAATAAGGGTCAAAGGCAGACCTGACTCCTTTTCCTTGCCTAAATTA
>JAYEKL010000019.1:0-4486 GCA_034660995.1 Patescibacteria group bacterium
GTCCATGTCGTCTATGCCTTCTGTTAAAATGGATTGCATATCCTGTAAGCAATCTTCTCATCAGGTTTGATATTCCTGCAGCGCCGCTTCGGAATAAAAAATGAGCGTGGTTTGGAATAAATGCCCAAGCATAACAGGCAGTTTGTGTTGCAGGCAAAAGATCTGATAAACGATCAATAAAATTATCTCTGTCTTTATCGTCTCTGAATATCTTGCGACGCTCAATTCCCCGGATGATAATGTGATGTAAAACACCAGGTGCGTCAAGGCGGGCTAATCTAGGCATACAAGACTACTATCAATAATATAACGATATGTCAAGTTAGTTACTTATTTATGGACGTCCCGCATTCAGCGTCCCGCATTCAGCTTTTCCAGTGCAGCCTCTAAGATGGGACTATCTTTCATTTTCAATCCAGCCAACGCTATGGGTCAGGGGTTGCTTGGAGCGCCAGCGGAAAGCAATCCCCTGCACCCATTTGTTGGGTGTTCTTTTTACCTTGATGATAATAGCATCTGAATAAAGGCAAACAGCCGGTAAAATAAATAATCGATAATGCTATTATCAGAAATTACAATTTGTGTTACCTCACTATGGCGAATATGAAATGTATTGCCAATATCAGTTAATTTGCGAGCTTCGTCTTCCAGCATAGATCTGGTATCTGAATCAGTAGACGTTTTATCTAAAAGTGCCGAAATAGATTTTTTCTTGTTCGTTGGATTTTCAAGTGTTTTAGTTCGCTCCCAACAATCCCATAAGCGTTCAATGGCCTCTTTTCTAATTTTTGTATCAGGATTTAAGAATTTCTTTTGAGCGTCATCTATCATACTGTCCAAGACGCTATCGCCGGTTCGGATATGAGTAGAAACAATCTTTTTGAATTCTTTGGGGATTATTCGCTTTATAGCACCATCATTTTCTAAGCAGAATGCTATGCCGTTTCTTCGAAAAATCGTGTTGATTTTATCACGAAAAGAATCTTTTCCTGATTCTTCATCGAATGATAGATGGTAATGACAGAAGAAGCTGTGATAGCCACCTTGTATGGGGTTTGCTACTGCATAGTAACAGAATTGAATCAAATCTAAAGCCACCATAGTCTCGGGTGCCCAAGGGGCTCTTTCCCAATGATCTCCTTCCTCAGTTTTCAACGGCCATTCGATATTTGGGACCTCAGCTTTAAGTGCGAGTATAAATGATTGTTCATCTGTTCCAGTTATACCATCTCCGTCGGGACACATCTCAGGATATTGCTTGCCAAAAGCCCCGGTTGATATCAGACTTTGAATGAGAGCAACAATCCCTCCCCAGGCAGCGGTTGTTATTGAATCAACAGTCTGTGCCTTTGATTTTCCTTCTTTATCGCTAAAATATTCCATTTGTATGTCACTCAACGCAGAGATCACTGGTTGCAGGGTGTTTACCAGTAACCTTGTTTATGTTTATAATTTTGTTAAACCAAAACTTTTCAAAGCGGCTCAGCCCCCTGCAATCCAGTGAATCGCCATGTTATATTTTTAATTAAATTTTACTTTTAGCCATTCTTTGGGTTCTAAGTAGTCAAATGTATAATGGAAAAATCGATATGGTTCACCAGTATTTACTTTTTCCCATTGCCAATTTAAATCTGTACCCTCTTCCAAATATTGATGTAGGTATCCATCTAAATTTGTAGCTAAGTTCTCACCAATTGAAATGCTATTTGTACGAGATAATGATTGTAGCTTTGATGCTCTATTAGCTGCATCCCCGACCACTGTAATAAAATTCATGTTTTTAATTCCTATGCGAGAAACAAGAACTTCTCCCATGTCTATCCCGATACGAAAGTTAAAAGCAGGCAGCTCATGTTGATGCATTATTTTTTGAATTTCTATTAACATCATATAACGAATTGCCATTGCGCTTTCAATTGCCTCTTGTGCAATTTTTTGAGAATCCCTGGTTTCAGTTCCAAGAATAGCCATTATGCCATCACCAGTGTTTTTCTCAATCGTTCCTCCCCAATGCTGAATTATTCTGGTTAACGTTGGAACTATAGTATTCAGAATAAATAATGTTTTATCATTAGAAAGACTTGAAGAAGTAACAGTAAAATTTTTAAGATCAAAAAATAAAATTGCTACGTCCATCCTTCTGGCACTCCCAATCTCTAAAGCTCTTAGATCAGGCATTGTAAGACCCTTTTTAATTCTACTAAGACGACATAAAAATATGCGTGAGTTCTTATTTAGATATTTGGTTATTGTTTTGTAAAATAATGGGTTCCATTTTTTGGATATAGGGCGTTGCATTTGTTCACCTAAATAATAATTTTGTATGCAAGCATGAGATAAATAATGAATAAACCAATACACATAAATAAAATACTAATTTTTGTTTTTTCCATTTTCTTTTCTAAAATAGTAGCCAACTCAGTTGCCTGTAAGGTTAAATCAGTGATAATTGAACTATCATTGGATTCACTTAACAGGCTATGATATTGTTGCTGATCCATGGTTGAGACAGACCCAAAATAAATAAGGTTTTTTTGGTTTTTATTTTTGGGGATAGAAGGTGTTACAACCCCAAAGACGAAAAAAATAGAAATTAAACTTGATATACAAAGAATGCCTAAACCAATTGCTACAATAAGTTGATCACATTGGTTTTCAGAAAATGCTTTTATAATGATCTCATATTTTACCAAGACAGTACCAATTACAATTCCATTCCAAGCGATTACAAGTGAAGCTTTTGTATTTGTAGAATTAATGTAATGATCGAAACGGGTAATGACTTTCCACAAAAAATTTATTTTATTTTGATTCACTTTAAGATGTTCCATATGGGTATTCCAAATATAACGTTGCTTTTCAGCGGGCGCGGTTTTTTTTGCGATCCGCTGCAAAAGCCTTGTTATACTTGATTATTAATATTCTATCGACAGTTCGTTTTTCTCTAAATCAAATTGTCTGTAATAGATCGGAAGAGAGAACGTAGTCCTTATGTGCTTTAAATATCTTTTTGTATCCTTATCTATAGGAGAATCTGAAACAATAATTAATTTTTGGGCTAAATTTTTTTCTGGAAAATGGGAATATTCAAGAAGTTGACCTATTCCTTTTCTTATACTCAATTTTGCATTATCCGTTTTGATTTCGAAAAAATGCCATTGATTTTCATTGGTCATTGCTTTTATGTCAATTCTGCCGATTTCAATATCCACTTTTTTGTAAGATCCTGTATGCCTTGATCTTAGCATTGAGCAAAGTGCGTTTTGAATTTTATCGTGAATTGGGTCAAAGCTAATGTCGCTACCAGCTTTTCGTTCCCTTTCTTTAGTGTTTTTTAATTTGCCTTGGTGATCTATCTTTTCATCAGTAAAAAGCAAACGATTATCATGAGGTAGCAGTTTATATCTATTAGTTGTGATGTTTGTATTCTTTTCAGATATTTCTTCCAGTTCACCGGAATTTGTATATTCCACATTCTTGAATTTAAATTTTACGTTGAAAAATATCTCAGGAGGAGTCTTTTTAAATGGAGCAGAATCAGCCCCGGCACTTTCAAGCTCTGTTGCCATTTCTTTAATCCAGCCATTTCTTTTGTATATTTTGTAAATTTGTTTTGATTCCTCTTTTGAAATGCATATAGCATTCTTTATTATCCCCACAAAATATTGAACTGAGTTAAAAACTGTGAACAAGGAAATATTATATATTTTACCTACGTGCCGATCTGATTTTAGATTTAACGGCTGTAGAAATGCGTAATGGAAACCTTCAATAGTCCTGCTTTTGTCAAACAGCCATTCTTCATGACCATATCCATATTGCGATTCATATGATGACGAAAATGGACTCTTCCCCTCTGAGCCGGAGGGGAATTTCCAGTTTTTTGTATTCCAGCATATTTTTGATATCTTATTTTCGATTTTCATGCCTTCGGTACCTCCTGACTTGCTTAAAAGTATAACCGAACTCAGCGGTTGGAAACGCACAGCGTTTACAATCCGCTTCCGGGTAAAGGCACCGGTTACCCGGCGCCCTCCCCACAGACCCGTACGTGAAGCTTTCCCTCATACGGTTCCTCGGTTCCAGCTCTTTTTACCAAGCTGTCAACCAATCAGGCGACACCCCGATTGGCGCATAACTTTGCTACCTGCAAGTTATCAAATATTACGGCGATATGCGGCGATATGCGGGACGTCCATAACTAAGTAAATAACTTACTATAACAACTGATATTTATGCGCTTTAGTGATCTTTTCTCCTCTATTTACAGCATATCCTACTCCCGGCTGACTCATTTTTAATTGTTTCGCTAAATCTGTGCAGCTTATTCCCAACTCCCGAACAGCCTAATAACATAACAAGTCCCTGGCCTCAACTTGAACCTTGCGCCGGCCTTTTGAATATATTTCTTCTACTTCAATATCATATATCTTAGAAACAATCTGACTTATCTTTTTGAGGTCATATCCCAATCCCTTTAATTTAT
>JAYEKL010000020.1:0-4474 GCA_034660995.1 Patescibacteria group bacterium
ATTTCAAATATATTTTTAGAAGGAGAAGATAAAATATTTAATATAAGATTTTTTAGCGCGTTTCCTTATGATGTTGATGATGACAGGCTGAATTATTTTGAGCAAATTCTTTCCACTTTTAAATTTATAGAAAACTAAAATGGACAACAATATAGAAAAATTAGGTTATAATTGGATAACAGCAAAATCTGACGAAGTGGATGTTGTGGGTGATTATTATTGCCAGACTCGTGATATTTTTCAGGCGAGATTAGACAAGATGGTAGACAATCTATTGGCGAACAACAATATCAGAGAAGAAAAAACTTATCTTATTTCTGCTGTGGTTGGTGAGATAGGTAATAATTCCTTTGATCATAATTTGGGAAGTTGGATTAATATAATAGGAATCTTTTTTGCTTATAATTTTATTGATAATGAACTAAAAATAGTTTTAGCAGATCGGGGACAAGGAATTTTAAAAACATTAAAAAGGGTAAAGCCAGAATTAGAAAATGATTCCGAAGCTCTTCAGACTGCTTTTACTGAAAGAATATCCGGCAGGGCTCCTGAGAATAGAGGAAACGGATTAAAGTTTTCAAGAGAGAGCATAAAAGAAGAGAATATGCGTCTTGTTCTTACCTCTGGAAACGCGCGAGCGGAGTTGAATAGAAAAATGAAAATAGAAAAAATTGAAGAAAATATTAAAGGGTGTTTGGCAATTCTGACGGTATAAATAAATTATTTATAATTATGAAAATTGAGCTTAAAAAATTTGGAGATATTTTGGTTTCTCGACCAGCGGGACGAGAAGCGTATTTAGTGATGTCGGCGTATCTGACAAAAGAATTAGACAAAGATGAGTTGATAGAAATAGATTTTTCCGGTGTTAAAGTGCTAACGCCTTCGTGGGCAGATGAAGTAATCACTAAATTGGCTAAAGAATTTAAAAATGTGAAATTGCTTAATACGGAAAATTCATCCGTGCAGGCGACTTTAAAAACTCTGCGGGATTATTCAGATCTGAAAGTGTAAAGTTTGATTTTTAAAATTGTTAAAAACAAAACCATGCCAGACAAAAAAGAGCTTTTACAAATCATCGTGGTAAAAACACTTTTAGCCGTGGTTATTTTCGCGGGGGTGGGGACGATAATTATCGGAGGAGGGTTGTTGGTTGGGAAGCGGAGCAAAATTTCTGAACCGGTTGAGCCGTCTCAGAAAAAAGTTGTTGAAGTTATTGAAAAAGAAGATACATCAGAGTGGAATATCTATAATAATCCAGAAGTAGATTTTACATTCAAATATCCAGAAGATTGGGAAATTATAGCCGATTATTTTTATGAAACTGCTGCTGGTAGTAGGGCAGACGCTCCTACTGTTATTTTGCGAAAAATCGGCAATGAAAATGTTAATAACGAGATTGCAATAAATGCAAGACAATATAGTTGCGAAGAAGAAATTGGAAAATGCGTAGATTTACATAATGTTTATATTGGCACGCATAGTAAAGATCAAGAAATATTAGAAACTTTTGATCAAATCCTCTCTACTTTCAAATTTATAGAAAAAGAAGGAGGAATGGATTGGTTGCCCTTGAATTCTCTGTATTTTTTAAGCTTAGTTTCTTCTGATAATCAGAAAGTTGTTTGGACAGAAAATAAATTTCGAGAAAATAAAATGAATAGCAAATTAATGTTAGCAGATTTAGATGGACAAAATAAGAAGACGCTTTTGGAAAAAAATCTTGATGGCGAAAAATATTTTAATCCGGTAAGATGGTCTAATTCAAATGAAGAGATTTATTTTTCTGAACAACATGGAGGTTTAGGCGGGTATATTATTTTTAGCGGACCAAGTAATTTAAGTAAAATTAATATTTATACAGGCAAGTCAGAATGTTTGTTTGAAGAAAGTAATCGTATTAGTCACATTGGCGATATTTCTCCCAATGAAGAATTTATAGCTTATTTTCCGAGAATAGATGGTAATCCAAAATTAGTGATTAAAAATATGAAAACGGGCAAAGAAAATATGGTTGATATTCCAATTAATGAAGGTTTTAAAAACGGTGGCAATACTCATTTCTCACCTGACAATAAACATATTGTTTATAATATTGCTCATGGTGATCCTGATAATGAATATTATCGAACTATAATTGTTAACTCTTTTGGAAAAAATCAAAGAGTAATTATTGACAATTCTCAGAAAATATATATAGCAACGGGCTGGATTTCAAACAACGAAATTTTACTTCGTGACCATAATAACACGGATTATGTTATTGATATTGATGGAAGAAATTTAAGAAAAAAATAACTTTTTTCTTTATCTTCTTCGTTCTCAAATTCATAGAAAACTAATACTTAAATATTAATATTATGTCTCAAGAAAAAACAAAGTACATTTTTATTGTTGGAGGAGTGATGTCAGGAGTGGGGAAGGGTATTACGACAGCTTCAATCGGAAAAGTTTTGCAAAGCAAGGGGTTTTCAGTGACGGCGATGAAAATTGATCCGTATATCAATGTTGACGCGGGAACGATGAATCCGATTGAGCATGGGGAAGTTTTTATAACTGATGATGGAATTGAAACAGATCAAGATATTGGAAATTATGAAAGATTTTTAGAAATTGACATTCTTTCTGATAACTATATGACTACAGGAAGTGTTTATGAATCAGTTATTCATCGTGAAAGGAATTTGGAATATGAAGGAAAATGTGTGGAGGTTGTTCCGCATATTCCACTTGAAGTTATCAGGAGAATAAAAAAAGTTGCTAAAAATACAAAAGTAGATTTTGTTTTGATTGAAATTGGCGGGACAATAGGAGAATATCAAAATGTTCTATTTTTAGAAGCGGCGAGAATGTTAAGGTCAAAACAGCCAAAAGATGTAGTTGTTTTTATGGTAAGCTATCTTCCAGTTCCAAATAAAATTGGTGAGATGAAGACAAAGCCAACTCAATATGCCGCGCGGACATTAAATTCTGCTGGAATTCAAGCAGATTTTATAGTTTGTCGAAGTGAAGTCAAACTTGATGAAACAAGAAGAGAAAAAATTTCTATGTTTTGTAATATTGAAAAAAATAATATTATTTCCGCGCCAGATATAGATTCAATTTATGATGTGCCTGTTAATTTTGACAAGGAAAATCTAGCGCAGAAAATACTTTCTAAGTTCGGGATGAGAAGCAGGAAAAGCGGTTTAAAGGATTGGGAGAAGCTAGCAGATAAAATTAAGAAGTTAGATAAGACGGTTGAGATTGGTATAGTTGGAAAATATTTTAATACAGGTGATTTTGTTCTTGCTGATTCTTATATTTCTGTTATTGAGGCGATAAAGCATGCTACTTGGGCGAATAATAGGAAGCCTGTTATCAAATGGATAAACTCTGAAGAATACGAAAAAAATCCTGCTAAGTTAAAGGAGTTAAAAAAGCTTAGTGGTGTAATTGTTCCAGGAGGGTTTGGGAATAGGGGGGTTGAAGGAAAAATAAAAGCGATTGAATATTTGCGAAGAAATAAAATTCCATTTTTTGGGCTTTGTTATGGAATGCATATGGCCTGTATTGAATTTGCTAGAAATGTTTGTGGGCTTAAGAATGCAAATACTTCCGAGGTTAATAAAAATACCGCGCATTCTATAATAGACATTATGCCGGAGCAGAAAAAGAATTTAAAAGAAAAGAATTATGGAGCCACGATGCGGCTTGGCGCGTATCCAGCAAAATTAAAGAATGGAACCATTGTTAAAAATGCCTATAAGTCTGATGAGATTTCAGAGAGACATAGACATCGTTTTGAGGTTAATCTTGACTATGTTAAAATTTTAAAGGATAAAGGTTTAGTTTTTTCGGGAACTTCTCCAAATAAACATTTAATGGAAATTATAGAACTTCCAAAGGACAAACATCCATTCTTTGTGGCAACACAATTTCATCCCGAACTTAAGTCAAGGCCATTAGATCCACATCCATTGTTTAAAGCATTTATAAAGGCGGGGATAGGGGGATAGTGGTGAAAAGTCTGTAAACTATACAATGCTAGAAACAAGAAAGGTTTAAATTGTCATCTTGAGCGACGATAGGAGTCGAAAGATCTGTAAGCGGATAAAACGTATTTTAAAATATATTTTTTTAAAGTAGATATAGTGTGTTTACAGACCTGCCTGCTGAATGGCGGGTCTCTCCATTGGCTGAATCTATTCGGCAAGCCTGTCCTGAGCAATAGCCGAATGGGCTTAGGACAAGCTTATTTCAGTGCAGGAATAACAAAAGTGAGGAAGTCTTAAAAATTACAAAAATGAATAAAAATATTTCCGAAAAAGAAAAAATAAATCTTGCGAAAAGCGTTTTTGCGAGGTTTGAGGAGAAAATAAACGCTTTGTTGAAAAGGCAGAACGAGGTTTTTAAGAGGATTATGGAAAAGATTAATAAAAGAAAGCTTGAAGAAGCGAGAAAGAAGTTAGATAATTTGTGTAAAGATGAAGAT
>JAYEKL010000021.1:0-21927 GCA_034660995.1 Patescibacteria group bacterium
AGAAATAGAAAATAAAAAGTATAGCGAATCAAAAAACGGTCGTGTTATTTTTTTGGACAAAATTGTTAAATTGTTCTATTGTTAAATTGTTCTATTGTTGTTGATAAATATATATTAAATAATCATTAGCGAAGTTTTTTCACGGTAGTTTTTTATTTTGTTTTAGCCGAGGATTTTGAAGCTTTAGCTTCAAGTACTATTAAAACTCGCTATGCTAAAGCATTACAAACCATGCACTAAAGCACTATAGAATATTTTTAACAATAGAACAATTTAACAATAGAACAATGGATTTCGATTTTCCAACTTCAAAACCAAATAATAGAAAAGATTATTATATTCAAAGATCTATAGAAATGTTACCAGGAATTATTACTTGGTCTTTTTTGATTGGTAGTTTTTATCTTGCTTTTAAATTGCCCATCGCAATAGCTATTTTTATCATCATTTTTGATCTATATTGGATGGTAAAAGTTTTCTACATTACTGTTTTTGTAATTTTTGGATATCGGAGAATAAGGATATGGGAGAAAATAAATTGGATTGAGAAATGTGAGAAATTAGGAAATCAAAACAGAAGCTCGGCTTCGGTTTTGACTCCCGAATGGCGTGATTTGTATCATTTAATAATAATTCCAACTTATGAAGAGGAAATAGAAGTTTTAGAGACAACACTTAATTCAATTTTAGATTCTGATTATCCGAAAGACAAAATGATTCTTGTAGTAGCTTTTGAAGAAAGGGCAGGAGAGAAAGCGTTGGAGAGAGTGAAAGTATTAGAAGAAAAATATAAAAACAAGTTTTTTGGTTATCTTACAACGCTTCATCCGGACGGAATTGTTGGCGAGGCAAAAGTTAAGGGAGCGAATGCTAGCTGGGCGGCGAAAGAAGCGAGAATATTTTTGGATGAGAAAAAAATAAAATATGAAAATGTTATTGTTTCTACTTTTGATAGTGATACCTGTGTTTATTATAAGTATTTTTCTTGTCTTGCGTATAAATTTATGACAAATTCGAAAAGGCATCAGTGCAGTTATCAGCCACTTCCTTTATATAACAATAATATTTGGCAAACAAACAGTATTGTCAGGGTTATAATGATAAATTCTTCTTTTTGGCAAATTATGCAAAGTGTTCGTTATAATAAAATGGTGACTTTTTCAAGTCACTCAATGAGTTTCAAAACACTTGTTGATGTCAATTATTGGCCAAGAGATATGATTTCTGATGACTCTATTATTTTTTGGAAGTGCTATGTTTTATATCACGGTGATTATTTTGTAGAACCTATTTTTCTTACTGTTTCTCTTGATGCTGTTTTTGCTAATAACTATTTAAAAACTGTAATTAACCAATATAAACAACAAAGACGTTGGGCGTGGGGGATTGAAAATGTGCCGATAATCTATCGAGCGTTTTTAAAAGACAAAAAAATTCCGCTTAGAAAAAAGATAAGTAAAAGTTGGGAAGAGCTGATGGGTAGAATTTCGTGGGGTTTAACACCGATAATTATAGCTTTTTTTGGCTGGCTTCCGCTTTGGTTTGGCGGTGATAAATTTTACCAAACGATTTTGGCGCTAAATCTTACAAAAGTTCTTGGGTATTTAATGACTTTTGCGATGTTTGGGCTTATTGTGTCTATGTTTCTGTCTTTATTTTTACTTCCTCCTCCTCCTAAAAAAATCAGTTTTTTTCGAAAAATTGTTATGGTTTTTCAGTGGGTCTTAGCTCCAATAGTTGCTATACCTCTTGGCGCGCTTCCAATGATTGATGCGCAAACAAGAATGTTATTTGGGAAATATATGGAGTTTTGGGTAACGGAGAAGGTGAGGAAATGAATTGTTACATTGTTGTATTATTGTATTGTTGTATTGCTACATTGTTGTATTGTTCAAAATTATATCATTAAAAATTGAGAATTCTGCTTATGCAAAATTTCATTTGAATTTTCGCTTTCATAAAAATGATATTTTTAATTCTTGATTTGTAATTTAAACAATACAACAATACAACAATATAACAATAGGACAATATGCAAATTTTTTTATACCTAAAACCATTTTTAGTAGCTTTGATTTTTAGCGTAATTTTCACAAAGACGCTTATTTTATTTGGCAGAAAATATAAACTATACGATAAAATAAAAGAAAATAAGATTCATCAAAAAAATATTGCCAGGTTTGGCGGGGTGGCGATTATCATTTCTTTTTTAATAGCGATATTTCTAAGCGGAGATCTAATTTTTGATAATTTAAAATTGGGGATAGTTTTTTCTTGCTTAGTAATATTATTTTTCGGAATTTATGATGATTTAAAAAATTTGTCGTGGAAAAAGCAATTATTAGGACAAATAATTATAGTTGTCATAATGATTTATGCTGGTCTAAATGTTGATTATATCGCCAACCCATTTGGCGGAACGGAATTCAGATTAGATATTTTACAGTATTCGGTATTCGGTATTGAGTATTCGGTATTCGGCTCGCTATTTATTTTATTTTGGATTATCGGCTTTATGAATGTGATGAATTGGTTGGACGGACTTGATGGATTAGCAGGTGGGGTTGGAATAATTGGAGCTATAGCATTGTTTTTTTTAAGTATTTCATCTTTAGTGAACCAACCACCGTTGGGAATAATTTCTATAGCCTTAGCAGGAGCAATTCTGGGATTTTTATTTTTTAATTTTTATCCTGCCAAAATTTTTATGGGGACTACGGGGTCAATGTTTTTGGGATTTATTTTGGCGGTCTTGGCAATTTTCTCTGGTGGTAAAATTGCTACTGTGCTTCTGGTAATGGGTTTTCCAATTCTAGACGCAGTATGGGTGATTATTCAAAGAATAAAGGCAGGGGAGTCTATTTTTAAGGGAGATGCTCGTCATTTACATTATAAACTTTTGGAAAAGGGCTGGTCGCAGAAAAAAGTAGTTATATTTATTTATTTAATTTGTCTATCTTTTGGAATTTCAGCGATTGTTTTTCAAAGTTTAGGAAAATTTTTAGTGTTGGCGGTTTTGTTTGTTTTTTTCTACCTTGTCTTGACAAAGGTTTCACGGGCATCGTAGGGGCAGACCTATGTGTCTGCCCTGAATATGCGACAAAATAAAGTTTATCCTGTATTCAAGGTTGACACATAGGTCAACCTCTACGCAATTTTTATTTGACAAAAAGCCAATTGACTGGTAGGATTTAGTTATTGTGATAAAAGTCATATTTAAATATAAAATAATATTATGATCGCAGTTATAAAAACTGGCGGGAAGCAGTATAAAGTTTCTCCGAAAGATAAATTAAAGATAGAAAAGATTAAAGGTGAAGAAGGCGCAAAAGTTGTTTTTGATGAAGTTCTTCTTGTCTCGTCAGAAGATGGTAAAGATTTGAAAATTGGTGAACCTTTTGTAGAAAAAGCCAAAGTTGAGGCAAAAATCTTAAAACAAGCAAGAGATAAAAAGATTATGATTGTTAAACATAAAGCGAAAAAAAGATATAATGTAAAAAGAGGACATAGACAATATTTTACGGAAATAGAGATATTGAGCGTATAATCTGTATTTTAGTTTTTTAAAAAGCACTTTTTATAAAAGAAAGTGCTTTTGTATTTACTGGAAAATAATTTTCAATGAATAATCAATTTTTAGTTCTCAAACTGTTTGAAAATTTAATCATTAAAAATTGATTGAAAATTGGAAATTGAAATTGTTTCGTTTCGTATTTAGTGTAGGAAATTGGTAATACTATCAAAGAAGCAAGATAGTAATAAAATCTCTACTCGTATTCTCTTCTTCCAGTTAATGCGCTACTGATTGTCATCTCATCGGCATATTCTAAATCACTGCCCGTAGAAAGTCCGCGAGCAAGGCGAGTAACTTTCACATTAAAAGGTTTTAGTATTTTTACTAAATATAGAGCTGTGGTCTCTCCTTCGGTATTTGGATTGGTGGCGATAATAATCTCTTTTATACCATTACCTTTTATTCTTTCTATAAGTTTTTTAACATTTAAATTATCAGAACTAATACCTTCGCTTGGTTTAATTATTCCACCTAGAATATGATATAGTCCGTTAAATTGTTTTGTATTTTCAATTGCTGGAATATCAGTTGCTTCTCCGACTACGCAGACAATGGATCTAGTTCTTTTTTGATTTGAACAAAATTCACACAGTTCTTTTTCGGAAATATTAAAACAATTTTTACAAATTTTTGTTTCTTTTTTAAGATTTAATACAGCGTGTCCAAGAAGTTCTGTATCGTAATCTGGGTGTTTTAACAAACTAAAAACGAACCGAGTCGCAGTCCGCGGTCCGATTCCTGGCAGTTTTGAAAATTCGGTTATGAGGTCTTGAATTGGTTTTGGATACATAACGGAGTTATAAAGTTCGTAAAGTAGAAAGTTAAAAGTTGTGATTTTAAACAAAGAATAGTTTATAACAGTCAATTTTAGAAATTCAAATAACAAAATTCAAACTACTACAAATCAATAACAAATACTAAAATCCAAAATTTTGATGTTTAGGTTTTGGATTTGATTTGGAATAATTTGAACTTTGAAATTTTAATTTATATTTATCTGTTTTTATCCAAGTTTTTAAAACTTGTTGTTTGTTCATTGAAGAATAATTTGACATTTCCGATTGGTCCGTTTCTGTGTTTGGCAACTAATATTTCAGCAATGTTTTTGTTTTCTAAATCAACTTTTGTTTTATCTTCTCTATAAATGAATAAAACAACATCAGCATCTTGCTCAATAGACCCACTTTCCCTTAAATCTGATAATTTTGGTCTTTGATCGTTTCGTGATTCAATTCCGCGAGATAATTGAGATAAAGCGATAATTGGGATGTTTAGTTCTCTCGCTAAACCTTTTAATGATCTTGAAATTTCACTTACTTCTTGAACACGGTTATTTGGGTCTCCTTTTCCTTCAATAAGCTGAAGATAATCAACTATAATCATTCCTAGTCCGTGTTCGGACTGAAGGCGTCTTGCCATTGTTCTCATTGCCATAACATTTATAGTTGCCGCGTCATCTATAAATATTGGAGCTTCAGAAAGAACGCCCATTGCATGTCCAATTTTTGAAAAATCATCATTTTCGCCAGTACTAGAAAGTCTTCCTGTTCTAAGTTTCCAAAGATCGATATTTGCTTCTGCGCAAATAAGTCTGTCTATTACTTCTCCTTTTGACATTTCAAGAGAGAAAATTCCTACAGGTACTTTCTCTTTTAGCGCTGCGTGTCTAGCAAGATCCATAGCAAGGGAAGATTTTCCAACGCTTGGTCTAGCGCCTAAGATAATTAGATTAGACTCTTGTAAGCCAGACAGAATATTGTCTAAGTCTGTAAATCCTGTTGGAACACCGCGCATCTTTCCTTTGTTTTTATGAAGTTCGTCTATTCTGTCAAAAGCCTCTTCTAGAACTGGTTTTATAGGAGTAAAATCTTGTCTAATGTGTTTTTTTGATACCGAAAATATTTTTTGTTCAGCTTCATCCAAAGTTCTTTCTACCTCTTCTGTTTCGTTATACGCTTCTACTACTATTTGCGAAGCGTTGTCAATTAATCTTCGCAAAACAGCTTTTTTTTCAATAATTTTTGCATAATGGACTATATTAGCAGCTGTTGGAACAATATTTGTAAGAGAGGCTAAGTAACTTTGTTCTCCGACTTGTTTTAATTCTTCAGTTTCTTTTAGTCTGTTAGAAAGGCTTAATAAGTCTATTGGTTCATGATGCTCATATAAATAGAGCATAGCTTTATATATTTTACTATGACTATCTTTATAAAAATCTTCGGGAGTAATTAAATCACCAATTTTTATAATCGCATTTTTGTCTATCATAAGAGAACCTAGAACAGATTGTTCGGCTTCAACATTTTGGGGTGGCATTCTATTTGTTCCAAAATCTGGGTTTTTTATTTCTTCAGTTGGCATAGGGAATGAGTTAAAAGTTCATAAAGTTAAAAGTCTATAAAGTCTGTTCGCAAATAACTTTTTAGCTTAAGGACTGTCCTTGACTCGCTATCAATCCAAGCGCATATCCAGTATATAAAAAAAAAGCGTTTTAAGCAATAGCATAGTAAGTATTGTCAGTCCCAAAATAGAATACTCCGTTGGCTCCATAGTCCCGATAGGGCTGTGGAGCCTTTTGTGATTTCAAACTTTGTAAAAAGAGATTTAAAAAAATCTTGCATTTAGGCTCCACAACTCTAAGGAGACTATGGAGCCAACAGCTAACCCTAATATCCTTCGACCTTGTGGAGAAGTGACACGCACAGAACTTTATTTCGCGCAATAGTTCTCCATAAAGTCGAACAATATTATATGCAATACCCTTAATACTAACCCTTTAAATTCTATTCCAAATCTTAATTTTTTTGAAAAATAAGGACAGTCCTTTTGCCAATTATTTGTTCCTTAAATTTTCTTTGCTTTTTGTGAATAGAGCAACTTAACTTCGCTAAATTATATAAAGGACTGTTCTTTATGTTAAATTAAGCTTGGGAGTAGAATGTAGGCACACACTATTGCCTTTTTTTGTATTTATTTATGGTAGTTTCTATCGGAGGAGTATTTATAAGACCAACAATAAGAGAACTAGAACTGCGGATTAAAACAGAAACGACTGTTGTAAGAAGGGGATTTATTTTTCCAAAAGGGAGAAGAATAAATGCCAGAGGCGGAAGATTCATAAAAAAAGGAGGAGAGATTAATCTTCTTTTGAATGGACATTCGTTCGGGGGAGGAACGCCAACTTCTGGAATAAAAACTTAAATTTTTATTCCACTGACTTGTCTTTTATGGCAAGTCCTTTTTTTTCTATTTCATTTCTTAATTTATCTGCTTTTTCCCAATCTTTGTTTTTTCGCGCTTTTTCTCTTTGTTCAATCAATTTTTTAACATCGTCAGAGATTTCAATTTTTTCTTTTTTAATTTTATTTAAATTTAATCCTAAAACTTTATCAAATTCTAGCAAAGCAGTTTTTTTGTCGTTGTAGTTTACCTCTTCTGATTTTATTATTTCCCAAATTAACGCTAATGCTTTAGGGGTGTCAAAATTATTTTCCAAAGCATTCTGGAATTGTTTTTTATAAGTCTCAATTGTTTGCGCGCTATGAGATTGTTCTCTTGTTTTATTTTTTGTAATAGCAGAATCTGTAATTTTTATAAAATCATATAACTTATTTAAAGTGTTTTGATTAGCTTCTAGACTTTTCCATGTGAAATTAAGTTTGGAGCGATAACTTGCTGTTAAAAATAGATATCGAAGAGACAGGGAATTAAATCCCTTTTCTTTTATTTCTTGCAAGCTGAATGAAGTTCCTTCAGACTTTGCCATTTTTTTATTATCGACTAAAAGATGTTCATTATGCAACCAATAATTTGAAAAGGGGACTCCATTTGCAGATTCGCTTTGAGCAATTTCATTTGTATGGTGTACTGGAATATGTTCAACTCCCCCCATATGAATATCTAGCGTATCTCCTAAGTATTTTTTACTCATTGCAGAGCATTCAATGTGCCAGCCAGGAAAACCTTCTCCATTCTCAACTAGCTTGGAGCTGAATGGCGAAGTCCAGTATTGTATAGCGTTTTTATGTGTTCCAGCTTTGAAGAACCATAGCGCAAAGTCAGAAGAATGTTTTTTTTGTGAATCGCTAATATCACTTTTCCCAGCACCTTGAATATTTTCTTCTAAAATTTGTCCTGAAAGCTTCGTGTAATTTTTAACTTTTGAAATGTCAAAGTAAATGGCAAGTGGAGTAGTATATGCGTATTTCTTAGCAATTAAAGTTTTTGTCATCTCAATCATATCTTGAATATGTTCAGTTGCCTTTGGTTTGACGGTTGGTTCTAGCATATTTAATTCTTGTGTGTCTTGTTCAAAAATTTTGATATATTTTTTTGCAATTTCTGCTGGATTTAATCCTTCACGTCGAGCGCCTTTTTCCATTTTATCTTCTCCGATATCAGTGTCAGAAGTTAAATGTCCGACATCAGTATAATTTCTTATATGTTTTACTTTATATCTTAGATATTTAAAAGTTCTTACTGCGAGGTCTGCGCAGAACATACCGCGTAAATTACCAATATGCTGAGTCCAATACACAGTTGGTCCGCAGTGATACAACTTTACCTCTTTTTCTTTTATTGGTTTAAATTCTTCTGTTTTTTTTGTAAGGGTATTATATAATCTCATTATTTTATTATTAAATTATTAAATTGTTCTATTGCAAGCTGTATTTATTACTGTACTATGCGTAACAATAGAACAATGCAACAATATATCTTTATTATACAAGACTTCCGTAATTTGCCAACAAAAAACAGCTATTAATTTAGCGGTCTAGGAAAGAGAAGGAGAGAAAGGTGGGTTGTTGTTTTGGTTGGAGAGCCAGAATAGTAATAAAAAATTGCCCACCTTTTCTGTTTTTTGTCTTGTTGTCATCTCTCTACAGATTAAACATAACACAACTAAAAATTATGTCAAGCCTCTCATTACATTAACATTTTAATATTAGACTGTAGAAGAACATCTTTGTCATGTCAGCGGAATATGTAGCTTGTCATATAAAGGAAACAGAGATATTCTGAATGCGTAGATGTCATCTCGACTGGAGCGATAGCGGAATGGAGAGATCTGTAAACACACTATGTCTGCTTTTAAAAAATACATTTTAAAATACATTTATCCGCTTACAGATTTCCCACCACTATCCCGTTCCAAATTTTACAAAAAAACATAGCGAGATTAAATTATTCCAAGCAATTAGGATAGTTGATATTGATTAGATAGTCTTGTAAAATTTGGAACGGGACTCATCGAGATTCGAAATGACAACAACGCATTCTAGTGACCTAAAAAGCTAACTTCTAACGTTCTAACTTCTATAATTTTATGTATTTGCAAATCTAATTTATTTTTTTGCCAAATTAAGTTTTATTGTTACTTGCGTGCCGACATTTTTCATACTTTCAAGATAAATTTTTTCATTTATAAGTTCAATAATTTGTTTTGTGATCTTTTGATTTTTCGTTTTTGATTTGTTATGTTTGTTAGCGGACAAGTTTCAAAGTAATATTATAGCCACTTTTTATGTTTGAAAAATATAAATGAAATTGAGGTTATTATAAACATTAAATAGAGCACGATCCAAAACCCAAGTGAGGAGTTTATAAATGGCATACCGTTTGTAACATTCATTCCAAAAGCATTTGCGATTAATGACAGAGGAAGGACAATCACGGAAAAAGCTGTTAGAACTTTCATTGTGTTGCCAAGTTTATAAGAAAGTAAAGATTCATTTGTGTGCTCTAGCGCCTCAATCATTTCTTTGTGATTTTCCAGTGTGTTCCAGACTTTTATATTTGAACCAATAACTTCAGAGGAATATTTAAGAAAATTCTCATTATTTATTTTTGTAATTGATTTAACCATACTTTCTAAAACCATTCTTTGTGGTTTCACTATTCTTCTAAAACTAATGATATCATGTTTGACCATTGCTATCTTATTAACCATCTTTTTTTCATTTCCCTTAAACATTTGATCTTCTATATATTCAATATGGTCATCAACATGATCAAGCATTGACATTCTAGTATCAATAAGTTTGTCAAGTATGTGATAAGCTAGGTACACAGCATTTTTTCTTAAATAATATTTTTTTACATTTTCATCAGAGGAGCATTTTTCAAATATTTTTTTAAGTTCTGGCAATAATCCAGTATGGCTTGTGATTAAGGTATTTTTGAATAAAATTATATCAAGTTCTGTAGAAATCGTTTTTCTAGTTTTTCTATTAAAAATGGGGAAGTGAATTATAATAAAGAGGTAATTTTTATATTCTTCAACTTTTGGTCTTTTGATTTTTGGAATATATTCTCTTAGAACTGTGGGGCAGATGTCAAAATTTTTCTTCAAAAATTGAACATCTTTGCTGTTTGGATTTGCTATGTTCATCCACTTTATTTTTCCGTTTTTTATTTCCTGTTTCATAAATTAGTTATAAGGTTAGAAAGTTTATAAAATTAAAAATTTCTCACGCTATTATTATACAATTTATTTGGACTGTTGACAAACAAATATTATTTTCCTATAATGAAATTAGCACTCTAAGAGTAGGAGCGCTAATGTAGTTTGAAAGTTCATAAAGTTGAAAGTTTGTGAATTTTAATTTATTTTATAAATATGCAAGAACGACAGGAGATAGTTCTAGGTTCAATTATTAAGGAATATGTTGATTCAGCAATTCCAGTAAGCTCTTCTTTCTTGGTGGAAAAATATGATTTTAATCTAAGTCCGGCAACGATTAGAGCTGAGATGATGGAACTTGAAAATGAAGGATATTTATATCAGCCATATACTTCTGCTGGTAGAATTCCGACTGATAAAGGTTTTAGGTATTTTGTTGATGTTTTGATGCAAGAGAAAAAATTAACTAAAAAAGAGCAAAATTCTTTACAAGTTGAACTTCTGAAATTAAAAGCGCAGAATAAAATACTGGCTAGGACAACAGCAAAACTTCTTTCTGCAATGTCTGGAAATCTTGCTGTGAGCGGTATGATAGATTCTGATGATTTTTACAAGTCTGGAATAAAAAAATTATTATCTCAACCAGAATTTGGCGATTTAGACAGTGTTTCTAAAATGGCAGAAGTGATAGATTATCTAGATGAGAGCATGGAAGAACTATCCCAAGAATTGAAAAACAAATCAGAAGTTGAGATTTATATTGGCAAAGAAAATCCGATTTGTAATACCAATGAATGCAGTATGGTTGTTTCTAAATATAATATGAAAAATGGTGAAGAGGGCTTGCTGGCGATTATTGGTCCTAAGAGGATGAAGTATTCAAGAAATGTGTCGCTGATTGATTATTTGAAAAAGTTGTTATCGTAGTATGTGTTTGGAGTGTCAAGCGTAATCGTTGGTTCCATAGTGGCGATAGCCCTGTGGAACCCAAATGCAAGCTGATATTATTTTAGGGTAAATTTACTAATGCAAGAAGTTTTGCATCAAGGTTCCACAGCCCTACGGGACTATGGAACCAACGACTTGCTCTGCTGTCGTTACACTCTACACTTCAAAATATAAATAAGGCTGAAACAGGATTTGGAGATAAAAAAAGAAGAGTTTGGAAGCTTTTCCTTACCCTGCTCACTTTCTTTATTCTTTACATCGTAGGCAATTTACACAATTTCCTCTACTCTAGAACAAAGAAGTTCTGAATTTGGATAGTTGTGTATATCTATTTTTAGTTCCCCTTCGTCTTCATAGACTGGAACTTCTGTGTAGACAGACTGGACATATGTCTGTTATTTCACTCATTTTGGTATCTTTCTTACTATTCAATTGTCTATCAATTCTCAAATTTATTTTCAAGAATTACGTTTAAACCTATCAAAATTTTAAACTTATGTCAATTCCTAAACCAAAAAAATCTAAAAAATTTACTGCTTCAGTAGAGTCTTCACCAAAAACTGCCTCGTTAGAGTCTCCGATAGAAACTCTAACAAAAAAGCAAAAAAAACAAGAATTTGAAAAATATAAAAAACAAGCGGAAGAAAATTTAGTGGGTTGGCAAAGAACACAGGCGGATTTTTTGAATTATAAAAAGGATCAAGAAAAATATTTAGAGGAGTTTCGAAAATATGTTGGCGAAGATATGATTGTAAAACTTTTGCCGACGATAGATAATTTTGAATTAGCAACAAAGCACTTGCCAAAAGATTTGGAAAATTCTGATTGGGTAAAAGGGATAATTTGTATTAAAAGCCAGTTTGATAATTTTTTGAAAGAGGTAAGTATCGAAGAGATAAAAGCGATTGGCGAAAAGTTTGATCCTAATTTGTTTGAATCAGTTGGTGAAGAAGAATCGGATCAGGAAGAGGGAACAATAATTACTGAGATTCAGAAAGGATATAAGATGTGTGGGAAGGTTATTAGGGTAGCGAAGGTTGTAGTAGCTATTAAAAATAGTAAATAACGAGCAATAAATAAAATAGTAAATTACAAATCCAAAATTACAAATCACAAATAAATTATAATGACCAAAATTCAAAATACAAAACATACATTTTTAATATAATGATAATCAATTAATTAATAAAAGAAAGGAAAATATTATGGGAAAAATTTTAGGAATTGATCTTGGTACAACAAATTCTGCTATGGCAATCGTTGAAGCAGGAGAACCAAGAGTTTTAGAAAATAAAGAAGGAAATAGAACCACTCCTTCTGTCGTTGCTATAAATAAGGCAGGAGAAAGACTGGTTGGGGTTCTTGCGAAGAGACAGTCTGTTACAAACCCAGAGAATACTGTATTTTCAGTAAAAAGATTAATTGGAAGAAATTTTGAAGATAAGGAAATTCAGGAAGATATAAAACTTGTACCATTTAAAATCGTGAAAGCAGATAAAGGAGTTAAGGTGAAAATGGGAGACAAGGAACATACACCGCAGGAAGTTTCTGCGATGATCTTACAGAAATTAAAAAGCGATGCGGAAGAAAAACTAGGAGAAAAAATAACTGAAGCGGTAATTACCGTGCCTGCCTATTTTAATGATTCTCAGAGACAAGCTACAAAAGATGCTGGAAAGATTGCTGGATTTGATGTTAAGAGAATTATCAACGAACCAACGGCAGCTGCGTTGGCGTATGGATTTAATAAGAAGAAAGATGAAAAAATAGTTGTTTATGATTTAGGCGGTGGTACTTTTGATGTCTCTGTTTTGGAAGTAGGGGATGATACGATTGAAGTTAAAGCGACAAGCGGTGATACTCGTTTAGGCGGTGATGATTTTGATCAAAAAATTATGAATTGGATAACCGAAGAGTTTAAAAAAGAACAAGGAGTTGATCTAAGTAAAGATCAAATGGCATTACAGCGATTAAAGGAAGCAGCGGAAAAAGCGAAGCACGAACTTTCTTCTTCGGTTGAGGTAGAAATAAATCAGCCATTTATTACAGTTGATGAAGCAGGTCCTAAACATCTTAATCTAAAAATGACCAGAGCAAAGTTAGAAGAACTTGTTGATGATTTAGTGCAAGGAACTCTTGAGCCGTGTAAAAAAGCGCTTAAGGACGCGAAGTTTGAAATTAATGATATAGATGAAGTTATTCTAGTTGGTGGAATGACAAGGATGCCAGTAGTGCAAGAGACAGTAAAAAAATTCTTTGGGAAAGAACCTCATAAAGGAATAAATCCTGACGAGGTTGTTGCGACAGGAGCTGCAATTCAAGGTGGAGTGCTTGGTGGAGAAGTAAAAGATGTTTTACTTTTGGATGTTACTCCGCTTTCTCTTGGTATTGAAACATTAGGCGGAGTTTCTTCAAAGCTAATTGAAAAAAATACTACTATTCCAGCAGCAAAAACTCAGGTATTTTCAACAGCAGCTGATAATCAGCCTTCGGTTGAAATTAATGTTTTGCAAGGAGAAAGAGAGATGGCAGTGGATAATAAATCTCTCGGTAGATTTATGCTGGACGGTATTCCACCATCTCCTCGTGGTGTTCCACAAGTTGAAGTTGCATTTGATATTGATGCGAATGGAATTTTAAATGTTAAGGCAAAGGATAAAGCGACTAATAAAGAGCAGTCAATAAGAATTGAAGCGTCTTCTGGGCTTTCAAAAGAAGAAATTGACAAAATGCAAAAGGATGCGGAAGTACATGCTGAAGAAGACAAAAAAAAGAAAGAAAAAATTGAAGTTAAGAATAATGCTGATGCTCTTGTTTATACAACAGAAAAACTTTTACGTGATGCTAAAGATAAAATAAAAGAAGAGGATAAAAAAGCGATTGAGAGTAGTATTGAGGCGTTGAAAAAAGTAAAAGAGACTGATGATACAGAAGCAATTAAAAAAGCTTCAGAAGAATTATCACAAGAAGCGCAAAAAATTGGCGCCGCAATGTATCAAGAGCAAGCCAAACAAGCTTCTGATAATGGTGAACAGAAAAAAGAAGAAGATAAAGGACCAGTTGAGGGGGAGTATGAAGAAGTAAAAGATGAAGAGAAAAAAGATGAAGAGAAAAAAGATGAAGAGAAAAAATAATTCTGATTTCAAAAAAAACAGCGGGATTTCAACCGCTGTTTTTTGTATATTAGGTTAGGAGTTAGAAGGTTAGGAGGTTAGAAATTAGGAATGCGTAGATGTCTCGACTGGAGCGATAGCGAACTTGTCATCTCGACTGGAGCGATAGCGAAATGGAGAGATCTGCAAACACTGCTAAATTTTGTTTTCAAGCTAGTCTATTTTTAACAAACCATTTTACCTGCTTACAGATCTTTCGACTCCTGTCGTCGCTCAAGATGACAGTTTAAATTACAATTGTCGAATGGACTCAGAATGGCATTAATGCATTTTGATAATCATCTAATATCCTAATTCCTAATTCCTAATCTAATTCCAAAGATTCGCAAGTCCTTCAAACCATCCCTCGCGTTGTCCAGCTTTTATAAAGCCTGTTCCTAAAATTATAATTATAACTAGAATTAATCTGTTTGCTACTTTTTGTGGTGATGGTCTTCCAAGATAGGCAGAAAGACCCAATTTTGATTTTGACATAAAAACATTTTAATATTTTAACACACTAACATTTTAACATTTTTTTTGGTATTGACAAGGGCGAGGTTTTATGCTACGGTGGTGTTACCGATTTGCGCTACGTTGTGGCGCAATGAAGAGAGTTATATGGAGAGAGAAACCTATGATATCAGAAAGAAAGGAGATACCAGATGTATTGGGCGTAGATGTAGGCTATGAAAATCCTACATTTATCGAAAGGATGTTGTATTGTTCAGTAAGACTAACACTGGAATTTTTTGGAGAGAAAGAGAAAGGCGCGTAAGTTAATCGACCAAATTAGGGAAAGAGGATTATTAAAAAAGTTGTATTTTTATTATCCTCTTTCTCTAAAATTTTTTTAAACGAAAAGCACTTCAGAGGTGTTTTTTTATTTGGAGAAGATAATTTCTACCCAGCTTTAGCTGAGGGTTCGTGAAGCTTTAGCTTCAAGCGTTTTTGAAACTTGTGAGGTTAAAACCTCGTAGACCCTCAGCTAAAGCTGGGTAGAAATTATTTATTTGCCAAAATTAAAAAAATAGAGCATACTTAAAATAGATTTAAGCTGATAAAAACAAAAATATGAAGATACAAAAAGCAAAAAATCCAGAAAACTTAACAGGTTTTGAACAAAAACATTTGCCTTGGATTATAATTCCAGAGTTTGTAAAAAAAGATGAAGAAATTGAGATTTTAGTGAAAGTTGGAAAAGTTGACCATCCGATGACAGATGAACATTATATTAGAGGAATTCAACTTTGTGTTGACAAAAAATGTTTCAAGAGAATAATGTTAGACCCAGCTAGTCATTCTGAGGCAAAGTTTAAAATTTTTCTTAAAAAAGATTCTACAATTATAGCAAGGGCAGAGTGTAATTTGCATGGGGTATGGCAGTCGGAGAAGAAGATGATTTTATATCGTGGGAATGATGATAAGTAGGGACTGGTGATTTTTACCGATTATTCCCCTCTAGAGAGGGGGTTGGGGGTGTGTTAAAAAGCTTGTTACGCACCCCTTGCCTCTCTCCTTCCCAAGGCGGGTAGGAAAGGGGAATTATAAGAAAATTAACAAACACTAAATATTGGTTATTTTCCAAAAATAATGTTTGAAAATTTAAAAATTAAAATTAAAATAAGTTTATGAAAAAAAGAACAATTATAATTATTACAATAGTAGTGTTGGCTATTGGTTCTTATGTTGCTTATGGCTTTATGAAGGAGCCAGAGTTAAAATATACGACAGCAAAAGTTACAAATGGTGAAATATTGCAAACGGTCTCTGCAACTGGAGCAGTTGAGGCAGAAACAAAATTAGATTTACATTTTATGAATTCTGAGAGAATAAGGGAAATAAATGTTAGTGTTGGAGATAGTGTAAAAAAAGATGAAGTTTTGGCTAAATTGGATATAATTCAGTTAACTTCCCAACTCAATAAAGCTAAAGCCGGTTTGAGCGCGGCTCAAGCAAATCTTAGCAAACTATTAGAAGGAGCGACTATTGAAGATATTAGAGTATCAGAAACCGCAGTTGCTAACTCACAAGTTGCCTTAGACAATGCTAAGCAAAATTTAGTAAATACGGAAGCAAGCGCCGTAAAAGATATTGCTAATGCGGAAGCGTCTGTAAATAGCGCTCAAACTTCTCTTGATAGCGCTAATCAAAGTTTAATAAATACACAAATAGCGAATGAGAATAATCTAGATCAAGATTATGATAACGCCTGGGATATAATAAACTCTTCTTTATTAACCGCTGATAATTCGTTAGACGCTAATGATACTGTTTTGGATAATGATGATGCTCAAGATACATTAAGTGTTTTAAATATTCAATATCTAAACAACTCTTCCCAAAGCAAAGCGGTTGCTGAAAATTCTTATAATAACGCTAAAGATTATATAAATAGTATCAATTCAAATTTATCTGATGAGAATATTGATGAAGCGCTTGTGCAATTAAAATCTGCGTTAGAAGATATAAGAATAACCCTGAGCGATACAAGCGATGTTCTCGGAGCGACGATTACCTCCTCCAAACTTACACAAGCAGAATTAGATGCTTTAAAGTCTAGTATTTCTACTACCAGAACAAACACAAATATAGCAATTTCAAATGCAACCACGGCACAACAAAATATTTCAACTCAAAAAGTTACAAATCAAACGAGTCTTGATAGCGCGCAAGCAGCGATAAATTCTTACCAAAGCGCTTTAAATTTATCTGAGCAGTCTTTAAACGCAGTAAAGGCCTCGTCTGATACAAGAATAAATAGTTCTGAAAATTCTGTTAAATCTGCCGAAGGAGCATTAAAACAAGCGCAAGACCAGTTGGCGTTAAAAACAGCAAAGCCAAGTTATTCTAATGTCTTATTATATAGAGCTCGGGTACAAGAAGCGCAAGCGAGTGTTGATTTAACAGAAAGTCAGATTAGTGATTCAATCTTAGTTGCTCCACAAAATGGGATAGTAACAGAAATTAATGGTGAAGTCGGAGAATCAATAACTTCGGCAGTTAATTTTATTTCTATAATTGCTTCGGAAAATTTTGAGATTAAAACCAATATTTCTGAGGTTGATATTGCTAAAGTTAAAATTGATGATAAGGTAGAAATTACTTTTGACGCTTTAGGGCCAAACAAAAAATTTACTGGGTCAATTACTGAAATAGATCCTGCTCAAACAGAAATTTCTGGTGTAATCTATTATAAAACAGCTACAATTTTTACTGGCAACTTAGAAATAATCAAACCAGGAATGACAGCGAATCTTGATATTATTACCGCGAAAAAAGATAATGCAGTGATGATTCCTTTTCAAGCTCTAAAGGAAAAAAACAATCAAAAATATGTACAAGTTTCTGAAAACAAGATTTTAAGAGATGTATTTGTGGAAGTGGGATTGAGAGGGGATGTTAATATTGAAATTTTGAATGGATTAAAAGGCGGAGAAGATGTGGTTACATTTATAGAAGAGTAGAGCGAAAATTTTCAATTACTAAATTTTCAAGCAATTAAATAAAAATATAGTTCCGTCAGAGTCTCCGATAGGGACTCTGACGAGAAAGCGGGATAAACGAGGCTTCTGTCAGAGTCCTCTGCGGAGAGACTCTGACGAGGCGGGAATTTTATTTTGAAATTACAGAAGGTTTTATGCTGTAGTATGGAGTTAACGGTTTTTTAAAGCAAAGCCAACGAGTAACAATTTAGCAATACAACAATTTAACAATATATATTTATGTCAACTCTTATCAACTTAAAAAATATCACCAAGGACTATCAAACTGGTGAAGTATTGACCAGTGTTTTAAAGGGGATTTCATTTGAAATAAATGATGGGGAGTTTGTGGCGATTATGGGTTCATCGGGGTCTGGAAAATCAACACTGATGTATTTATTGGGATTTTTAGACGCGCCGACTGCAGGTGAATATTATTTTGAAGGACAAGATACTTTGAAATTGGATGACGATAAGCTGGCCGAATTTCGTAGTGAAAAAATTGGATTTGTTTTTCAGTCATATAACTTATTACAACGGACTTCTGTTTTAGACAATGTTCTCTTACCAACAACATATTTGCATAATTGTAATTTGAAAGAAGCAAATAAAAACGCTGTAAAATTATTAAAAAGGGTTGGTTTAGGGCATAGACTCCATCATAATCCAAATCAGCTTTCGGGAGGTGAGCAGCAGAGAGTGGCAATTGTTCGCGCTCTTGTTAATAATCCACGATTAGTTTTGGCTGATGAGCCAACTGGAAATTTAGACAGTAAATCCGGGGAAGAAATTATGGAAATTTTGCAAAGCTTGAATGATGAAGGGCGGACAATTATTATGGTAACTCATGAGGAATATACCGCTGAATGCGCAAAAAGGATAATACATGTTAAGGACGGAATGGTAATGGAAGATAGGATTGTTGGGAAGCAGAGAATGGCGGTGGATGGAGAGTTTAAGAAGTAGTTTAAAAGTTCGTAAAGTTATAAAGTTTATAAAGTTAAAAGTTTATAAAGTCAAGATTTAAAAACCGCACTTTTTACTTTATAAACTTTATAAACTTGTTTATGAATATAATACAAACAATAAAATCTTCTCTTACGAATTTAGCCGCCAATAAGGTTCGGTCTTTTTTGACTATGCTTGGAATGATTATCGGTGTTGGGTCGGTGATTGCGATTATGTCTGTTGGCGCGGGGGCGCAAAGTTTAATTTTTAATGAAATTTCTTCTTTCGGAAGTAATCTGATTGGTGTTATGTCAGGTGGAAGTGAAGATGATGGACCTTCGGCAGCAATGATGGGGATAGTAGTTACCACTCTAACTTATGGTGACGCTAAAGCGATTAATGAAATTCCACATGTTACAGCAGTAACTCCTTACGCAACAGGAAACGCGAATGTTTCTTTTGGCGATAAAATAAAGAACGCGCCTTTTGTTGGTGTTATTTCGGAATATGTAGATGTGGAAGATAGCAGAGTAAGCTCTGGGGTGTTTATTTCGCCAGAAGAGAATGAAAGTACAGCAAGGATAGCTGTACTTGGTTCAGAGATTAAAGAAGATTTATTTGGTGATGAGAATCCTTTAAATAAAAGAATAAAAATAGATAAAATAAGTTTTTTAGTTATAGGGGTTATGGAGAAAAAAGGGGCATCGCTAATAGCAAGTCGTGATAAGGATATTTTTATTCCTGTAAAAACGGCGCAAAAAATAATGTTAGGAGTTGATCATGTCGGATTGATCAGGGCTAAAGTTGATGATGAAAAAAATATGCCATTTATTACTAGTGAAATCAAAAAACTTTTACAGCAAAGACACAACATTAAAGACTCTAAAAAAATTGATTTCACAGTTCGCGGTATGGATCAGGCTTTGGATATGATTGGTATGGTGACAGATGCTTTAAATTTATTTCTTGGCGCTATTGCGGCAATTTCTTTAATCGTTGGTGGAATCGGGATTATGAATATTATGCTTGTTTCTGTCACAGAACGGACACGGGAAATTGGTTTACGAAAAGCATTGGGAGCTAAGAAAGGAGATATTTTAACACAATTTTTGATGGAGTCAGTAATAATTACTTTTATCGGTGGTTTAATCGGTATTATCGGTGGTTCAATTTTTGCTGCTTTGATTGCTGGAGGAGCGCAGTATTTTGGTTATGATTGGGATTTGGTAATTACATCGTTCTCAATAATTTTATCTTTTGTTATTGCTGTTGCAATTGGGCTTGTCTTTGGAATTTATCCCGCGAATAAAGCGGCAAAATTGAATGCGATTGAAGCATTAAGATATGAATAGAAAGTTAGAAAGTTTGTAAAGTAGAAAGTTTGTAAAGTTATAAAGTTTGTAAAGTAGAAAGTTTCTAAAGTTTCCACTTGCTACGCTCTATGCTAATGTGTCCCGTCAGAGCTTCCGTTTCGTCTACCCCGTCAGAGCTTCCGTTCCATCTGCCCCGTCAGAGTCTCCATTCCGTCTGCCCCGTCAGAGTCTCCGTTAGGGACTCTGACGAGAAAGCGGGATGAACGAGACTTCTCTGCCAGAGTCCTTATGCGGAGAGACTCTAACGAGGCGGGAATATGAGTAAATAAATTTAACAATAGAGCAATAGAATAATATATTCATGTCAATATTTTCACTAAAAACTATAAAACTCGCTATCGTGGGGTTGAAAGCGAATAAAACTAGAACGGCATTGTCAATGCTGGGAATTGTGATTGGAGTGGCGGCGGTAATTGTGATCGTTTCGGTAGGACAGGGGTTGAAAGTTTTAATTGTGGATCAGATTAATGTTTTTGGGGAAAATATGATGTCTGTGAGCGTTAAAGTGCCAGGGAGCGACTATGGAGCTTCAATGCGGTCAATGGCAGAGGGGACGGTAATCACCACCCTAAAATATGATGATGTGGAAGCGGTGCGAGATAAAAAAAGGTTTCCTTATATTAAGGCAGTTTCTGGCTATGCGGCGGGGATGGAATGGGCGACTTATCAAGAAAAGGAAAAACAGGTAATGTTTATTTCTACAGATGCTTATTATCCTGACATTGATGGGCAGTTGAAAATGTCGCAAGGAACATATTTTACAAATGAAGAAGAAAGAGGAATGGCAAAAGTTGTTGTTATTGGAAGCAAAATAGCTAGCAAGTTTTTTGGCGAGAAAGATCCCATTGGCGAGCAGATAAAAATTAAACAAATTAATTTTAAGGTAATTGGTGTAGTAGCAGATCGGGGGATGGTGATGACATTTGATTATGATACTATGGTCTATCTTCCTTTAAAAACTGCGCAGAAATTAATTACGGGAGCCGATCATTTGGTTGAATTTGCAATAGTAATGGAAGATGATCAGCATTTTGCGCAGGCAAAAGCGGAAATTTCTCAATTACTTCGCCAGAGACATAACATTAGTGATCCTAGTAAGGATGATTTTGAAATAATGTCTATGGATCAAATAATTGAAATTGTAAATACCGTAACAAGCTTGATTTCAATATTATTAGGCTTGCTGGCAGCAATTTCTTTATTAGTTGGTGGTGTAGGAATTATGAATATAATGCTTGTTATTGTTGCCGAACGAACACGGGAAATTGGGCTTAGAAAATCGTTAGGAGCTAGGCAAGAAGATATTTTAAATCAGTTTGTTGCAGAAGCTGTTTTAATCTCTGTTTTTGGCGGGTTGATTGGGATTATTTTTGGAATTTTTATCTCTTTTGTAGTAACTCTTACTGTTAGGGTGTATAATTTTGATTGGCCATTTACAATTTCTATTGAGGCAATATGCATCTCATTTATTGTTGCTATTGGGTTCGGAATTGTTTTTGGCTGGTATCCAGCAAAAAAAGCGGCAAAATTGAATCCGATTGATGCGTTGAGATATGAGTAAATCGTATTATTTTCCAAGTGTTTTTTAAAACAAGAAAGCGTGAAAATAATTCTATGTTAAAATATTGGATACTAGGATATTAGGATATTGAGATAAATGCTTTGGTGCAATTTATTTTAAAACAATAAACTAAACCAGAGATATTGTTGTGTTGTCGGGCTGAAACTTTCATTCCAATATCTTAATATCTAATATCTAAATATCCAAAAAGTATCCAAATATCCGAAGTTAATATCCAAAAGTTTTTGACAAATCTAAACATATCTGGTAGTATATAGCTGGTAATTAAACAGTTAATTTTAATTGGTTGATGTTCAAAATAATCTAGATTTTAAATTATGTCGCTATTATTTACTATAAAATTACAATCATTTACTATAGTTTGTAAATCATTAAGTTTTTTGCTTAAAAAAGCGATTCTATTAGCTTTTTTTGGTGTGAAACAAATTTTAAGTAAGAATTTTTCGGAATAATTAATGCTTG
>JAYEKL010000022.1:0-4425 GCA_034660995.1 Patescibacteria group bacterium
GATCTTAGCGATCTTTTTCTTCTCTTTTTTGCTTAATTCTGGATTCTTTTCTTCAACTACTTTTTGAGAAAGTTTGATTGATTTACTAATCAAACTTTTAAGCTCTACTGTTTCTCCTTTTCTTGTGGAGAATTTCTTTCCATTACTACCAAGAACCATTCCAAACTTAATATGCTCCAGCTTAATATTTTTACATAAACCATATTCTTTCGCAGAAGCAAAAAGTTGTTGAAAATGCAATGCTTGCTCATTTGCAACAACATATAATATTTTATTTGGCTTAAATTTCTTTTCTCTATATGCTATGGTCGCAAGATCAGTAGTTGTATATAAATATGCGCCATCTGTTTTTTTAATTAAAAATGGAGAAAGATTGTATTTAGCAAGGTCAATAATAACAGCGCCTTCGCTTTTAGAAGCAATTTTTTTATCCAAACCTTCGTTTACTATTCCTGCCAATAAATTATCATAAAAGCTTTCACCTAAAGTATGATCAAATTTAATATCTAGAATTTTGTAAATTTTCTTAAAATCTTTTAAGCTTTCTCTGACTAAAAATTTCCATATTTTTATATTTTCAGCATCCTTATCCTGAAGTTTTTTTGTTTCTTTTCTGGCAAGTTCTTCTAGATCTTTATTTTTTTCTGCTTCTTTGTGAAATTTTACGTAAAGCTTTGTTATTTCATTGATCGGATCTTTATTAATCTCTTTTTTATTTCCCCAATTTTTATAAGAATAAATTAATTTTCCAAATTGTGTTCCCCAGTCACCAATATGATTATCGCCAATAACTTTATATCCCAACGCTTTATAAATATTATAAAGTGCTTGTCCTATAATTGTTGATCGCAAATGTCCAATGTGCATCGGCTTGGCAATATTCGGCGCGGAATAATCAATAACAACAGTTTTATTTTCTCCTATTGCAGAAAATCCAAATTCATTTTTCTTTTTTAGAATATTGCATAAATTTTTTCTAAGACAATAATCAGAAACTCTAAAATTAATAAAACCGGGATTAACAACCGCAATTTCATTAATCATATCCTTGTTTTCACTATTCTCAAGAATTTCTTTAATCTTCTTTTTTATCATTTCCGCAATTTCCATTGGATTCTTATTCAGTTTTTTGGCTAAGACCATCGCGATGTTAGAAGCATAATCTCCAAAATTCTTATCTTGCGGCCATTCCACGACAAAATCAGGAATTTCTATATCCTGATATAAATCCTTTGTTGCTTTACCGATAATTTCTTTTATTTCTTTGTTTAACATAGTTCTATTGTAGCATATTCTTTGATTTTGTAAAAAAAATAGCCACCTGAATTAAGTGGCTTACGATGTTTCGGAGTCTGGTGGCTTTTTTACCCACAGCTGGGCAAAAACAATAAAAGAAGCAATGAAGATAACTAGTATTGTTAGAAAAAGCGTTGACCACATCTTCTGATTAAAGTGAACTATGGTCTTACTTTCATTTTTTTCCTCAATAGTTACCCCATAAACGCTAGAATCAAGATCGATTAATTCTTCTGTTGAAAAATACAACTGCCCATTATCTATTAAAACATAGACAGCATATACTTTACTGTAAGTTGTGGCAATATGCGCCTGAGAAGTATTTCCATTTTCAACATATTTTAGAAGATCGTCAAGTGATTCTTTTTTAGGATCAACTGTTAATCCCTTATTCTCTTCTATAGAAGTATAATTACGATTATTATACTCAAAATTTACCACGGGAACTCCTTCTATAAGTTTGTTCTGTATTTCTATTCCAATATCCGTTTTTTCTATAGGCCAGCCTTCAGCAAAGCCAACTTCTACTGGCTCCTTTTATTCAGGATAAGCCATGTACCAAGTTCCTCCTGCTACAAGCAGAACAATAGCTATAGAAATAGCTAATTTTATTTTTTTATTCAATTATAGACCTCCTTATCGCATTTATCTAAAATTTACCACAAATAAAAAAACTGTCAACAATTGACAGACTTAGTTAAAAATTAAAAGTTGTAAATTTTCTAACTTTCTAAATTTTCTAACTTTCTAAACTTTATAACTTTCTACTTTATGAACTCATTTGTGGGGCGTACAGGGCTCGAACCTGTGACCATCAGCTTAAAAGGCTGCTGCTCTACCAACTGAGCTAACGCCCCAGAATTAAATTTCCAATTTTCAATCAATTTCCAATGATAAAATTTTTAAACATTAAAAAATTAAAGTACGATTTAAAAATTATATTTTCATTATAATAAACACCGCATCTCTTAATAAAATATCTTGTATAGTGATAATATTCTAATTTTTTTGTCATCCTGAACTTGTTTCAGAATCTTTTTACTTCTACATCTAACTTTAAATAAGCAAACATAATTTTGATTACATAAAGATTCTGAACTAAATTCAGAATGACAAACTAATGAATTTAAAATAATATCCTATATACCAATTCTTTATATCACACTATTTAGAACAAGGCAAGACCAATTCCTAAGATGAAATTGGTCTTGTTGTAAATCTTCTATTGTTTATCATTGCCGATATTTTTTTTAATTCCTTCAAAAGCTCTTAGAACTTCTAATGGAATTGCGAAAATAACAGTATTAGATTGATCAGAACTCAGATCATTTATTGACTGCAAAGTTCTCAAATGGAGCGCTCCGCTTGATTCTGCTAAAATTCTAGCTGCTTTTGACATATTATCAGCAGAAACAACTTCTCCTTCAGCCTTAATAATCACTGCTCTTTTTTCTCTTTCCGCTTCAGCTTGTTTAGCGATAACTCGTTTCATATCTTCGGGCAATTCAATATGTTTCAAATCAACCGAAACAATTTTAATTCCCCACGGATCTGTTGCTTTATCTACGATTTCCTGTATTCTCTGTGAAATATCATCTCTGTTCATCAATAGTTCGTCTAAACTTACCTCGCCAACAACATCTCTCATTGTTGTTTGCGACAATTGTGAAACAGCATAGTCAAAATATTCCACTTTTAAAATTGCCGCTTCTGCATTGCTAACTTTATAATATAGAACAGCATTAACATTGATAGAAACATTATCTTTTGTAATTGCGTCTTGATCTGGAACATCAACCGCTTTCACTCTAATGTCAACTTTTTGATAGGTTTGAAAAATTGGGATAACAATTCTCCAACCTGGTGACATCATATTAATATATCTTCCTAATTGAAACTTAATTCCTCTTTCATATTCATTAATCTGTTTGATACTAATTAACAAAATAAATAGTATTGTTATTACAAACCAAAAAAATAAAAATCCAAACATATTTTTTTTCTTAAATTAATACTTTTTAAAGAATTATTCGACCTTTCGTTATTAAAAATTTATGGTGTAAATAGTTTATCGTAATTTAATCTTGCATCTCCTGGAATAGTAGGATCATAACCATTTTTTACTTCTTCACCATCTTTATGTCCATCACCGTCCGTGTCAGGATTATTTTTATCTGTTCCGTAAATTTCTTCCATATTATTACTTAAACCATCATTATCAGAGTCTAGATCGCTAGACGGGACCATTTCCCCCATAAATCCACCAAACATTTCTTCCATAGTTTTTACTAAATTCTCCGCATTTTCTGGTCTAGTAATCTTAGTTGGCTGATTAAAACCACTTAAATTCAAACTCATTTCAAAGTATATATTAGTATTGCTATCAATCTTTGAAATATCTTTTTTTACTAAATCGTCATATTTTTTTGCCTCATTTCTAGGACCTTCAACAACATTGCATTGTGTTCCTTCAATATCGCCATAAACAGACTTTGATAAACCGCTAGAATCAACACACCATTTGTCAGTTGTAGTAGCTAATTCAGACCAAATAAGATAAGAATTGTCATCCGTTATTATATTCATATTTTCCGAATCATAATAATATAGAAACTCCGGATCAAATCCAGTATAACTAGCATTATCATCATAATACATTTCTAATTCGGTTTTTAGCATAGACATATCTGATTTAGTTTTTGAGTCTAAGGCTCCCGCCTTTGATTTTCCTAAAGAGACATTTGCAATTTTAATTAAAGCCTCTTGATCATAATCTCCACTAACATAAATCTTATAAACTAACTTATCTTCTTTTCCAATCCAAATCTCAGTTTCTACATTAAGCATCACTTCTTGCAAAATAGCTAAAATTTCTTCGCGACTTTCCTCTATTACTTCCTTAAAATCTTCTGAATTTACATTATCTCCTGATAATGATTCAGAAAATATCATTTCAAGAAAATCAATGTAAAAATCTATTAACGTTTCTGGATCTATTTTCACTTGATAATGATAAGCTTCTTTACCATCTATCTCAACATTACCAAGATCTTTTTTAAACTTTATTATTTCGTATTTTTGATAAAGCTCCATTACCTTTTCTATCATTTTTTCAAAATCAAAATCATT
>JAYEKL010000023.1:0-4417 GCA_034660995.1 Patescibacteria group bacterium
GCATACTGTAAATCAGGTTGGTTTTTTAGGTGTTTAAATTTTATCTCTAGTTTATAAAAAATCAGCCTGCGCAGGTTGTTTTTTGTTTATAATTTAGAGAATTTAATTTAAGTTAATAAAAAATATGGTCTATAAAAGTGTTTTAGACTTAATTGGCAATACGCCAATGGTGAAAATGAATAAGATTATTGATGATGATGATGCTACGGTTCTTGCTAAGCTAGAAGGATATAATCTTGGTGGTTCTATTAAGGGTGGAATGGCTTTTTATATGATTAAAGAAGCTGAAAAATCTTTAAAACTGACAAAAAGTAAAACGCTTATTGAAGCAAGTTCTGGGAATACTGGAATCGCAATGGCGATAATTGCTGGAGTCAAGGGATATAAAATCACAGTTGTTATTCCAGAATCAGTAAGTTTTGAAAGAAGAAAATTGATAAAAGCATATGGCGCTAAACTTGTCTTGTCTCCAGGAGAAGAGGGTACGGATGGCGCTACTAGAATAAAAAATGAACTATTAAAAAAGAATCCTGATAAATATGTAAATCTTAATCAATTCAAAAATCCTGCTAATGTTTTGGCTCATTATGAGATTACTGGTAAAGAAATTATAAAGCAAACAGATGGGAATGTTGATATGGTTGTTCTTGGTATTGGGACAGCTGGCACTGGTGTTGGTGTTTCAAAATGTTTAAAAGAGTATAACCCAAGTATTAAGATTATTGGTGTTATGTCAAAAATAGGAGCGTGTATTCAAGGACTCAGAAATTCTAAAGAATTGAAAAACGCAAACTTTTTTAAAGATAGCGCTTTTGATGAAATTATTGAAATATCAAAAGAAGAAATACCAAAAACTTTTTCTATCGCTAGAAAACTTGCGGAGAAAGAAGGAATTTTAGCTGGAATGAGTTCTGGCGCTACTATGTATATTGCTCTTCAAAAAGCGAAAGAATTAAAAAAAGGCAAAACAATAATAGTAATTTTGCCTGATAATGGAGAAAGATACTTGAGTACTGAACTGTTTGGGTAAATAGGGGAATTATAAGAAAATCAGCAGATCCTAATTAATTAGGATTTTTCTCTTTTATTTGTATTTTTCATAATATCTTTTTCGCTATTTTCCCTCCTGTTTTTGTTTTTAAGAAAAAAGTAAAAAGCTCCATCATTTTTTTGCCTAAGAATTCATTATAATTTACTAATTTTATAAAAGTTTCACCGCGTTTTTTTACTTTTAAAATGTTTTTTATTCTCTTGCATTCGTAATTTGGATTAATTATCTTTTCGGCGATATCTCTACCAGAAAGAATAGCAAATTTTATTCCTTCTCCAGTAAAGCCAGAGGCAAATCCCGCCGCGTCTCCGGCAAGAAATATATTTCCACGTTTAAATCCTCTATAATCATAGTTTATTGAGAATGCTTCAAATCTTGCATTTTCAAGATTAAATTTTTCTTTGCACCAATTATCAAAATTTTCACGAAGATCTTTAATCGTAAAGTTACTGTTAGATAAATTTGGATCATAGCCAGTTCCAACTGATATGATATTTTTTTGTGGAAATATCCAAGTATATGAAAGTCTGAATTTTTCAAAATTAAGATAAAATTCAATATCAGGATATTTTCCGGGAATCATATATTGAAAAGCCGTTAATGCTTTTTTTGTTTTGACTCCTAGCTTTTTTCTTATTGTTGAATTGCTTCCATCTGCTCCTACAAGATAATCAAATTTGAATGTTTCTTTTGAGGAAACTATAATTGAATTACCGTCTATTTTTTCAACACGCTTATTAAAAAATATCTTTACTCCCACATTTAAAGCCTGAGTTGTCATAATTTCATGTAATGTTTTTCTGTCTACTGTTGCAGCGACAGGATTATTTTTTTTTATTGTTAATGATTGTTTTGGGGTAAAGAATTTTATTCTATTAAATTTTCTGTCTATAATTTCTTCTGGCATATCAATTTCAGAAAGATTAGGATCAATTCCACCAGCGCATATCTTATAGCTTATCTCTGGATTTTTTTCAAGAATAATGACATTATATTGACTTATTTTCTTTAATTCTATCGCAGTTGCAAGACCAGCTGGACCTGCACCAACAATTATTACGTTTTTGGTTTGCATTTTTTTTGTTATTGTTATATTATTAATAGTATAAATACTAGCTTAAAGTAAGTAGACTCACTGCGTATTAGTTTTATTATGTCCGCCTCGGGCGGATGAGGCATAATTTTTCAAATAATTTTTGAGGTTTAGCCCGAGTAGAGACGCGATTAATCGCGTGTCTACAAAATTTTTGGAGAATTTGACCAATCCGCCAGCTGGCGGAGCAGTAGAAACTAATTACGCAGTGAGTCTATTATAGCACTAATAATAAATAAAGTGTAGTTTTGGCTGTTTTGTGTTTTTTAAAACACCAAAATTTAATTAAAAAGAAAGGAAAATATATTTTATGGACATTGAACTAACTGATCAAAATTTTAAAAATGAGATAAAAGACTCCCAAGAGTTTGTCTTGGTTGATTTTTGGGCGCCATGGTGCGGTCCATGTAAAATAATGGGTTCCATTATAGAGGAGCTTTCCAAAGAGTTTAAAGAAAAAATAAAGATAAAAAAACTTAATGTGGATGAAAATCCAAATATTGCGAGTGAATATGAAATTTTAAGTATTCCAACATTAAAAGTGTTTAAAGAAGGAAAAGTTATTGAGGAGATAACAGGACTTCAGCCAAAGGAGATTCTAATTGAGAAAATAAATAATCTGATAAAAAATAATTAAAAAAATATGGCAAAAAAAATTGAAATTGATCAAGAGCTCTGTGTTGGATGTGGAGCTTGTGTTAATTTGTGTCCTGATATGTTTGAGTTGCAAGATGATGGAAAAGCTAAAACTATAAATGAAGATGGGGATAACGGATGTGATTATGAAATAGCAGTAAACAGTTGTCCTGTTGGAGCAATAAAAGCGGAATAAATATAAACATACTAGCATACTAATATTTTAACATACTAACATAATTTTATTTGTTAAAATGCTAAAATATTAGCATGCTAAAATGTTTACATGTTAAAATGAACTTATGTATGATCTTATAATTTTAGGTGCTGGTCCTGCTGGACTTACAGCTGGAATTTATGCTTCAAGATATAAAATCAACCATGCTATAATTGGCAGTGTTTTTGACGGATCAGTTTCAAAAACTCATTTAATAGAAAATTGGCCTGGTGAGAAATCAGCTAAAGGAGCTGATTTAATTGTAAAATTTTATGATCATGCCAAAGGTTTGGGATCGGAAATTATGCAAGAAGAAGTTGTAGAAGTTAATAGGAATAATAGCATTTTTATAGTAAAAACTAATTTAAATAAATCTTATGAAACAAAAACAATTTTAATTGCTTTTGGAACAAAACATAGAAAACTTAATGTTTCCGGTGAAAAAAAATTTTTAGGGCGTGGTGTGAGTTATTGTGCCATTTGTGACGGCGCATTTTTTAAAGATAAAACGGTGGCAGTGGTTGGTGGTAGCAATTCAGCGGCAATGGCGGCAGAAATGCTTTCTGATTATGCGAATAAGGTGTATATAATTTATAGAAAAGAGCTAATGAGATGTGAACCTGTTATTTTAGAAAGATTGGAAAAAGATGCTAAAATAGAAATTATTTATAATACAAATGTAACAAAAGTAGTTGGAGATAAAAAGGTTGAATTTGTTGAAATTGACAAAAAGTATAATAATAATAAAAAAATAAAAATAGACGGTTTATTTATTGAAGTTGGCGCTGTTCCTTCTATAGATTTGATTAAAAAACTTGGAGTTGAGATTGATAAAGGTGGTAGTATTGTTATAACAAATGATAGCGCTACTAATATAAAAGGAATTTATGCGGCAGGTGATATTACAAACGGTTCCAATGGACTTCGCCAAATTGTTACCGCTGTTTCAGAGGGAGCGATTGCTGCGACAAGTATCTATGGGTATTTAAAAAATTTATAATTTTTAATTTTTAAATAAATCTTAATTTTTAATTTTTAAAAATTTCAACATTAAAAATTATTTAAAAATTACAAAATTAAGATTTAAAAATTGCGCTTATGTCAAATCCATTTACAAATGCGACGAAACAACTTGAAAATGCGACTGAGTTGTTAGATTTGGATAAAAATATTTTAGAAATACTTAAAAATCCAAAAAGAGTTTTAGAGGTTTTTATCCAAGTAGAAATGGATTCAGGAAAAGTGAAGGTATTTAGAGGATATCGTTCACAATACAATGATGCGTTAAGATTTTTCTATAGGAGAAATGATCTTCAGCTAAATTTAATCTTTTTACCAACTATTTTTAATTATTAAGCTATAATATTATGAACAAAATTATTTTCAGCGGATTATTGGTTTTGGTTTGTTGTTTGTTTGG
>JAYEKL010000024.1:0-21774 GCA_034660995.1 Patescibacteria group bacterium
AACATCAGTTGCACCATTAAAATCAAACCAGCAGCTATTACTTGTTTGATCAGTACCAGCACCACAATTATCAGTTGCATCATCTAAAAATTTTTGGTCATTATCTTCAGGAGTTGCCGCTTCAACGGTAAATCCAAATTCCGCGGCTGAAGCTGCTGGACTAGCCCAAGTAAAATCAGGTACCGTTCCCACTGGACTATAATCAGTAAATTGATTAGAACCGTCTAATTGCAAAGCTGGGTCAGTTGACGCTTTTATTTTCATATCAAACCCAGTGGCGTTGGAAGTTTTAACATTCCACGTAGCGGAGCCAGTTGTTGGCGATCCGGGATTTCCAGTTATACCCGGAATTGACACTGACATTGAGATATTGCCAGGAGAGATAATAGACAACTCTGCTGCTACTCCTTGAGTAACAGTGATATCATCAGTCGCAGCGCCAACTATTTCCGGCTCAAAACTCATATAGCCGAAAGTAAAAACCATACCGATTATTAACGAAAAGCTAATAACCGCTTTTATTTCTTTTATTTTTTTCATAATTTTATTAGTTAGTTAGTTAGTTTTCGACCTTTATTATATAAAAATTTGTACTTTTAAATTTTAGAACAATTCTTTTATAAACCTCACAGCGCTATTGCAGTTACAGTAATCGTCGCCTGATAGCTTCCTTCAACTTGCAGATGAGAAGACCCTGACTCCGCCCGAAATTTTACTGTTGTCGCTGTGCCGTCTGGATGATTAGGATCAAATGAACCAGCAATGTTTTCATAAGAAGTTGAAAAATTAGACCAGCATTGATTAGGAGTGTCATTTGATCCTGTATTACAAGTGTTAACTCCATCATCTTTGAATTTCGAAACTATGTCATTTCCTTCTGGCGTAAATCCAAATTCAGAATCAGCAGAAGCGACAAGCCATGTATAATCTGGCGTTCCTAAAGTAGCTAAAGTATAATCGGCAAAACTGTTCGCGCCGCTTTGCATCGCTGGAGCAGAATCCGCTTTGATATCCAAAGAATATCCCCCCGAGCTGTCCGTTATTACCGTCCAAACCGCCTGTCCGTTCCCCGTCCCTCCTGAAACTCCTCCAATATCCGGAGACATTGTTACATCCGTCGGAGAAGTAATAGCTAAATATGTTTCGTTCATCTGTCGATACCCCGCATTCACTTGATAAGCGCTACTGTCAGATCCTCCCGTTCCAATTTCGCCCATCGTATCTTTCAATTTGTAACTCGCGCTCTGTCCATCATCGGTTCCTCCAAAATTTATGGAATCTTTTTCAATTTTATAATTCGCGCTTTGCATACTAACCGCTTCTTGAAACGGAAACAGCGCTACTAAGAATATTATTATAATTAATTTTATTTTTTTCATAAAAGATAGTAAAAAATTTTCAATTCTCAATTTTGTTGTTGGTTCAATGTTTCTGACTTGAACCTTTTGTTTCTTCTCGTTTTTTCGTTGGCTCCATAGTGGCGATAGCCCTGTGGAGCCTTTTGTGATTTCAAACTTTGTGAAAAGAGATTTAAAAAATCTTGCATCTGGGCTCCACAGCCCTGCGGGACTATGGAGCCAACGAGTTTTGCATCTGGGCTCCACAGCCCTGCGGGACTATGGAACCAATGAGTTCTCCACAGCCCGGAGCCTGCCCCGCACTGCGATGCGGAGGGGGGACTATGGAGCCAACGAGTTATTGGCTGTTGATTATTTTTTCAACATTCAAATATATATAATTATCATCGGGATTTTCTTGGGAAGTTATTGTTCCGCTCACCCCATCTTCAGACGGACTAACATTAACATCATCAGAAAAGCTTGAACTCAATTTTTCTATAAATTTTTGATTTTCTTCTGAATCTATTTCGCCCTCCAGAGGAATTATCATAATTCCTTCATTCGTTTTTTGATCTTCTGTTTCATTATTATCTTCTCCATCAACAAAAGTTTTAACTCCTGTTACAATTTCAAGTCTTTCCTTTGTCTGATTCTCATTGAATGAACTTAAAAATGAATTAAGATTAAAAGAAGCCACTGCCATAACTTTTTCAGTTTCAGAAAACATTAACTTTACAGAATGTAAAATGCGACTTGGAAAAAGTACAAGACCAATAACAAAAATGCCAACAATAAAAGTCACTAGTATTATTCTTCTAAAAAAGACAAGAATAGATTTTTCCGTATATGGAAACAAATTTACTTGTTCGTCCGACGAGCAAGTAGCCCGTTCCTTATGCTCTAAGACTTTACTTTCATTTTTGTCGCAAAATTTTGTGCTACTACGAGAAATATTAGAAACTAATTGTTTTTCCGCATTTTTAATTTTAACAGAAATAACATTTTCCCCGCTTCCTTTTGTTTTATTTATATAATTTTCAACCCATTCTTTTGTCGTTACCCAGTTTCTTCCAATTTTTGTTCCTTTTAATTTTTTCTGTCGACAAAGCAAACTGATATATTCCTGAGAATAGTTGGTCAGATTTGCCGCTTCATTAAGTGAGATATAATTAATATTTGCGCTACTCATAATTTAATTTTTATATTTTTTTAAAAATATAATATTAGTATTTTCTTACCAAACGAAAACATCATCGGATATCCGATATATTATTTATTCTACAACAAATTAGAGGTATAGACAAATTAAAAATTAAAAAGTTATCCACAGAAAGGATTTATAAAAATATGCAACTTGTTAGCTCCACAATAACAACAGCCCTGTGAAAACTTTTTATTCTGCATCAAGGCTCCACAGCCCTGCGGGACTATGGAGCCAACGAAGGAGCCAACGAAGTTTCGCTAATATTCATTATATGTTAATATATTGATATGGTTTACCCAATCTTTATAATCCCAATTATAGTCGGTTGCGCAACACAATGCGTAAAAGTTTTATTACACGCAAAAAAATGCAAAAAAATTGATCCGAAGTTTTTACTTATTTCTGGACATATGCCTTCCGCTCACTCAGCTTTTGTTGTCTCAATAACAACAATTGTCGCTTTTTTTAATGGGATCTATTCAACTGCTTTTGCAATTAGTTTTGTTTTTTCATACATTGTCATTTATGATGCTTTAAAAATTCGGACAAATATTGGCTATAATGGCGAAGCTTTAAACAAGCTTATAAGAGAAATACCTGAAATTAAAAAAGAGGCTTATCCGATATTGCGAGAAAGAGTAGGACATAAACCAATGGAAGTCTTGATCGGATCTGTTTTAGGATTTGCGTTAACTATTTTTTTGATCTGGATATTGAACTAAATTTTCAATTTCTAATTTTCAATTCTCAAGCTTTATTTTAAATATTTTCATTGGAAATTTAGTTATTGGAAATTGAGAATTGGAAATTTTATTTTGACTTTACAAACTCTTGACTTTATGAACTATCTTATATATCGGATATCCGATATTGTCTAAAATAAGGTCATACGCGCCGATATAGTTTTTTTCATATCCACTAAATCCTTTTTTAAACCTTGTAATCCCGCTCCAGTTATTGAATTTTGTCCGCCAGTTGGCGGATTGGATTTGTGATTTAGAAGATATTCCCCAAAAATCATATTTTTTACATCCTGCTTTCTTTGCGTCTAAAATTTGTTGCCACTGTAATAAATACGGCGCCATCACATTTCTATATTCATTAGACGATGCGCCATGAAGATAAACTGCTATCTCACCAAAAAACAGAACAATATTCGTCGCAATAATTTTATTACCATATTCCGCAAAATATAATTTTGCTTGAAGTTTTGTTGGCTCCATAGCCCCCCCACATCGCACGGGCTGTGGAGCCTTTTGCATTTTACCTAAATTTTTCAACATTTTCCAATAATAGTTTTTATTGTGCGATTTAAATTTATCACGCGCGGAAGTTTCTTCAACTAGTTTCCAAAACTCTTCAAATTTTTCCTTAAAACATTCCTGATTCGTAATTCCTGATTCGTAATTCCTGATTCGTAATTCTTTTCTTTTCGCAAGCCGAATATTATATCTTGTTTTCTGTTTCATCTCCTTTAATAATTCCTCCTCCGATTTTGTTAAATCCAAAAACAAAGTATCCCTCGGCTGAATTTCAGATGGTGATTTTTTTAAATTATTATGCTGGCTCCATAGTCCCTTTGGAACTGTGGAGCTTTTTTGCAAAAGTTTTGCATTTTGATTCCACAGCCTTTCGGGACCATAGAACCAACAATCATTCATCTCAATCGGCGGATCGAATCTCAAAAACAAACTCTTTTCTTTTTTGGCAATTTTCTTAATCTCACTAAATAAAAAATCTAAAATTCTTGATTCTTGATTCTTGATTCTTGATTCGTCTATAACCGGTCCACGAGGACAATAAAAATAGCTTCGCCCAAACGGCAAGTCGTATTTTACAATTAAAGCCACAGCTGATAATTTATTTTTTAATTCTTGATTCTTGATTCGTAATTCTTCCATTTTGTCCTCACCGAGTAAATCACTTTCAATAACTCCTACCCTCCACACCTTACGCCCAATTTTGCTCTGAAACTCTCCCCACTCCCAAGACTGCAAAAAACTCTCCGAACAGTTTTCAGCTATAAATTCATTCCATATTTCTTTTTGGCTCTCGCCAATATTGATTATTTCCATATTAGTATTTATACTCCTTTGCTAAAATAATTTCAATCTCAAATTCGCATCCGCCTTAACACTTTTCCAATCTCCGATTCCTTTATTATTTTTTATACGATAATACCCAGCAATAGCGATCATAAGAGCATTGTCAGTTGATAGTTTAGTATTCAGTATTTGGTACTCAGTATTTGGTATTTTTTTATTTATAGTTTTTCTTAATTGCTTCTGCAATTCTTTGTTCGCCGAGACTCCACCTCCAAGAATAACATTTTTAACTTTATATTGTTTCGCCACCTTAATAGTTTTCGAAATTAAAACATCAATTACCGCCTGTTGAAACGACGCTGCTATGTCTGCCTTATATTGTAATCTGTCATTCTGAACTTGTTTCAGAATCTTCTCTCCTATTCTACATTTTTCTTTTTTATTCTCTAATTTCCAATTATACAAAACTGCTGTTTTTAATCCTGAAAAACTAAAATTATGGTCTTTGCTATTTATCATTGGACGAGTGAATTTAAACTTATCTTTATTCCCTTTTTTTGCCATTTTTTCGATTAGCGGTCCGCCAGGATAGTCAAGTCCCAAAATTTTGGCAACTTTATCAAACGCCTCGCCAACCGCGTCATCAACCGTTTCACCAATTATCCTATAATTTAAATCTTTTTTCATTAAAACAATCTGAGTATGACCTCCAGACACCGTTAAACACAAAATTGGAAATTTGGGTTTCCAAAGTTTGTAATTTTGTCCGCCAGCTAGCGAATTGGATTTAGAATTTAAGTAAATTGACCTCAACCAATTAGCATATATATGTCCTTCAATATGATGCACACCGACTAATGGCTTTTTCAATGTATAAGATAAAGTTTTAGCAGTTTGAACTCCAATCATCAAAGCGGGAATTAAGCCAGGTCCATTAGTAACCGCGATATAATCAATTCGTTCGTAGAAACGTGATTTATCGCGTGTTCGCGGAAGATGCGATAGATCGGCGTCTCTACGACAATTTTTTTCCGCTTGTCTTAAAGCTCTTTTTAAAACTGGCGCCATATTTTTTAAATGCATCCTTGACGCCAAAGACGGCACGACTCCACCAAACTTGCTGTGCATATTCGCTTGAGATGAGATAATGTTAGACAAAACTTCTACCTTACCTCTATTGAATTTTACTATAGCAACTGCCGTTTCATCACACGACGTTTCTATTGATAAAATTATCATTTTAATATTTTAATATTTTAATATAACATTTTAACAATACAACATATTCTAGTGTTCGTCTATAAACGATCTTTTAGCAAGTTTGTATTATAAAATTTTTGATCTAAATTTTTGAATATAAAATAATCCCTTATTATAAGGGATTATTAAATATGTAGCCTCAAGGGGAATCGAACCCCTGTTACCAGGATGAAAACCTGGTGTCCTAACCACTAGACGATGAGGCCAAAATCATATAAATATTAAAACACGTTAATGTAGCTAATACTGAATTAACATAGATTATATTAGCAACATTTTACTTAGTTGTAAAGAGCATGTAAACTTAATGTAAATTTAAATTTAGTATAAAAAAACAGGATATATTTATCCCGTTTCTTTAAAATTATTTAGTCAAAGAATGTATAATTCTACAACTATCTCTTTCCCAGTTCCTTTAAGCTCAATCTAATTCTTTCACTAACATCCTTTACCTCTGCAGGAATATTTGATAACGCCTTCTTGGCTTGCGCCGAACTATATCCCAAACTAACTAAGGCTTCAATAGTATCCGTATAATCATTTATCTCTTTGCTCTTTCCTTGCAAAGCATCATCGTTTTCTGTATTTGAAAATTTGTTCCGAAGCTCTAAAACAACTCTTTCCGCAGTTTTCTTCCCAATTCCAGAAACACGTGTCAGAATATTTGAGTCTCCTTTTGCAATCGCGACTTTAATGGTTTTCGGGTCGGCTAAAGATAATATTCCCATCCCTGCTTTTGGACCTATTCCTGAAATTGAGATTAGATACTCAAAAAGTTCAAGTTCTTTATATTCCAAAAATCCGTATAAAGCAAGCGCGTCTTCACGCACGTTTAAGTGGGTAAATAGTTCAATGTCTTGTCCAATTTCACTTAAATCAGACATAACAAAAACCTTATACCCAACATTTCCAGTTGATACTATTATAAAACTATCGTTCTTAAAAATTATTTTTCCTTTAATGTAAGAAATCATAAATTCTATTGTTATATTGCTCTATTGTTAAATATGCCATGCATAACAATACAGCAATACAACAATATAACAATTTATTCTTAAATTCTACAGCAAGTTCTACTGCCACCCGCACAAAAAGCACACTTAACTATATTTAATATATATCTATTTGACATTTTTCGCAAACTGTAATAGTATTTAATCATAGTTCATTATTCATAATTCATTATTCTATATAACTATGCCAAATTTAAAATCAGCAAAGAAGGCCCTTAAAAAAAACAAAAGAAGGAAAATTGTAAATACGCGATCTAAGGTTAAAATGAAAAAGATTATAAAAGACCTGGATGAATTTGCGCAAACATTAGATAAGAAAACAGAGAAAGTTACCGATGATAAACTAAAAGAAATTGAAAAAATTCTCAAAAATGTTTACAAGCAAATAGATAAAACTGCAAAAAAAGGAATTATTAAAAAAAATACAGCTTCAAGAAAAAAATCTAAGCTAGCAAAAAAAGTTGGTGCAATAAAGCAAAAATCAAAGAAATAAATTTTTGAAATAACGCATCTATCACAAAAACAAAAAACGAGGAATAGACCAAAATAAACCACCCGAAATAAACAGGGTGGTTTATTTTTTTACATTCAGTCAGAGTCCTCTTCAGAGAGACTCTGACGATGCAGATAAATACTTAATACTAATCTACACAGACACCACAATTAAATCCAAAACTAGTTTTGCGTCCATTTTTCCAGTTTTCATTGCTAAGTCAGCATCAAAAAGTTTCTTGTATATCTTTTTTAAAGTTTGTGTATCAAAATTTTGACATTGTTGAATACTTTTTTGGACAACAAAATGATGCATTTTCGTTTGTGAAACTATTTGCTGGCTTGCAAGACCCTGTTCCAAAAAACTTTTTATTTTTATCAAATTGCGAAACTGATAAACAAACATAGTTAAAATATAATTTTCATTTAGTCCTTCTTCAAGTTGCTTATTCAATAAAAGAATGGCTTTGGTTTTATTTCCAGAGCTTATACTATCTATTAAATTAAATATATTCATATCTACTTTTGATCTAACTAAAAGCTCTACGTCTTTTTTTTCAATTTCTTCTTCACAGCAATAGCTTATAAGTTTTTCAATCTCATTGTTTGCTTCCCATAAATTATAAGCTTGATTTATTTTTCCACTTCTATCTTTCTGGGCAAGACCTTTTCCGAGAGATATTGCAAAAACATTTAAAGCATCTTTTTTGATATTTCCACCAAACTTTCCTACTCTATCCTTTATCCAATTCTCAAACTTAAAATCAGCTGGAATATCAAATTCTTTAATTTCTGCCAAACCAGACTTTTCAAGCTTAACTAATTCCTTATATATTTTTTTTCTTTTATCTAGCCCTTTTTCAATAAAAAATATTTTTATTTCTTCCTGCAAATTTTCAAAATATTTTAGAATTAGTTTGTCTTTCTCGTCAGTATTACTTTTATCTTTTTCATTTTCATCCTCTAATTTTTTCTTACTCAAAGAAAATAAACTATTTTTTATAATCAACAATTTATCAGAGTTAAAAAGAGAACCAGACATTAAACCATCTTGCAATTTACTTAATTTCTCATCTTTGTTCAAGGCTTGATTGTTCCAGTCAATTTCATGAATATTAATACTTCCTCCCTTTTTTTCAAAAGCTTCTTTTTCTTTCTTTATTTCTTCTGCAATCGTAAAATCGTCATCGCCGAAGTAGAGATGGATGTTTGTATTGGTTTGGTTTGTTGTTCTATTCATTGTTGATATATTTTAATTGTATAATAGAATTCCGTGTTAGTTTCTGATAAGAGGAATGAAACTAATACGCGGTGCGTCTATTTTATAAAACTTTAGCAGGAACAATCCTGTTCACAGTAAGTCTAATTGGTTTATTAGACTTAATTTTAGCATAAGATAAATGAGGCGAAAACTAAGTCCTCTTTTTTTATTTGTCTTAGAAATTCAAAACATTACTCAAACAACCTCTCAATTTTATCCGTTGCGTAATAATAAACATTTCGCCCCTGTTTTTTAGAAGTTAAGAATTCCAACTCTTCTAAATTTTTTAAATCTTTAATAGCAGTCATTTTCGTAACTTGATAAATATTCATATGAACATTCAAAGATGTTTTTTCATTTTTGTCTTCGGAAAGATATTGCAAAAGCTGAATTTGCCTTTCATTGAGATTATATTTTATCCTTGACAATTTATTCATCTTCAAATTTTCTTTTGATTTTCTTTCAAGATACTTTTCAAACTCCTTAATTGATATCTTTATTTTTCTAATATTATAGTCTATAAAATAAGTCAGATCCAAGTCATCTTGCTCGCTATAAATATAAGCATTGCCATATTGAACAGGTGATTCTTTAATCACTTTTGAAATAGGCAGATAGGCAAATGCCCAATAATCTTTTTTAAGCAAATACCAATAAAACATAGTTCTTGCCAGCCTGCCATTGCCATCTGTAAATGGATGTAAATAACCAATCCAGAAATGGAGCATAATAGCTTTGATAACAGGATGTATGAATGGTCCAGCTAGTTCGTCATTGGCAAACTTTATAAATCTTTCAAGCTCATTTTTGGCAAATGATATTTTAGGAGCTTCATAATAAATTTCATAACTGTCAGAAACTATAATTTCATCTTTATCCTTTCTAAACACTCCTCTTTCATCTTCTGGAATTGAATTTATATCCTTTGTAATTATACTGTGCAACTCTAAAATTATATCCAATCCTATCTTCTTATTTTTATACTCGCTTTCAATTAATTGCATTGTTTTATAACTATTTAGAATCATTTGTTCTGATTCATTTCTTGGTTTTCTTCCTTCCCTTAAAAATTGTTTCGCAACCTTTCTTGTTGTATTTGCTCCTTCTAATTGTGATGATGCTATTGCTTCTTCCATTATCCCTCTGGAAATAAGTTTTTGTTTATTTTTTTCATCAACATCTTTCTTGGAAATAAAAAGACTGCCACCAGTGTTTAAATCTATTTCATGAAAAAATTCTTCAAGTTCTAACAATTTAATCCAAGTAAAATAATCCCCGCCTTTATCCTTAATCGGACTTTTAATAGATTGAGCTCTTCTAATTGTTTTAACCATCAACCAAAATTCTTCCTTTGAGATATTTTTTGGCAGTGTTTTATATTTTACTTTATCCCAATAAAGATATTCCGGCTGAAAAGTTTTTTGAATCAAGGAAAAAATTAAAGTAGCTTCTTTTCCTTGTTCAAAAAGTGTTTTTAGCGCCTTTTTTTCTTTAGCTTTTGATAGGTTAGGTTTTTTTAGCTTATATAACATACTTATGAGATTGTAATTATTAAAATAGGTATAATTGTACCTATTTTATACCTATTTTATACCTATTGTCAAATTTTTTTATTATTCCTCCACCTCCCATCCCACTTTCTGATTTGTCTGTACAACCTGAATCCAAATAGTCCCTGGTACAAATTTTATCTCCTCATTTGCTTTATTATAAAAATATAATTTGGATTTCATATTCGTTTTATCTTTTTTCCATTTTCCTTTAATTTCCCGACCATTCTGATATACAATCGCATCACCTTCACCTTCAATATCCATATCATTGTATTGCCCTTCAATTTGCCGTGAAGCTGCAAATATTATTACAACATTTTTTGCGCTTATTTGCTCTGATGTTAATTTATCTCTATCTATCTTGTCTCCTTTAATTCTAAAATAAAGATTTTTTTCAAAATCATAAATATATTTAACCTCGTAAACTAAAGGATATCCAATATTAAGTTCTCCGTTTTTATCTATCGGATTTTCTTCTTCGTAGAACTTATAACCCTCAAATTCACTTTCCATTCTATAATCAATGCGTTCAGAATATTCTTTTAATCTTTTTATAGTTGTAAATCCATCGTGTGGTTTTGGAAGTCCTGGTTTTCTATAAAATACGCTTCCATCCAAATACAAAGCATTTACATTATCCATAATTTTATTGTTCAATTTATCTAATGCGTAATGAGATCCTCCCCAATGCGCGTAAATTGCGTCAAACCCCATCGCCAATGGAATAAAGTCGTGTCTAGCGCTTCTGATGCTTCCAACCTCTGCCGGCTCACCACAAACATAAACCGCCATATAGCGTGTGATACCATTCGTTACAACGGGCATCTCAACAACTAAATCAGCGCTAGCCAATCCGCTTAACGGCCACGCTTCTAAGTCTCCAGCAAGCATTACCGCGAATGGTCTCGCTTTCACATTTTCACATCTAATTCCATTTATTAAACTTCTTTCTCCCTCATCTTCATCTTTATTATCCTCATCTCCAGAATTATCTATTACTATCTCATCACTATTTTCATTTTCTATTGTTATAGTTCTACTTCCCAATAAATTCTTAGTATTACTAATAACAAAAACTGTAATAACAATTAAAACTATAACAGCTATTATCGCATAAAATTTTTGTCTTTTATCCAAATGTTCAAATGTTATCATGCTAAAATGTTAATATGTTAATATGTTAATATGTTTGTCATCTCCTCCCAATTGTCCCCCATTTTTAGATCAACTACGATTGGTACTGAAAAATCTATTTCTTTTCCATCTAAATTTAAATGACAATTTTCCATAATCTCTTTTATTTCTTTTGTCGCTTCAGAAATATTATCTTCTTTTATAGAAAATAACAATTCATCATGGACTTGAAGAAGTATCTCTATCGCATTCTCATTTTTATTATTATATTCATCAACCCACTTATCAACTTTAAGCATTGCAATTTTCATAATATCAGCCGCAGTCCCTTGAATCGGCATATTAATTGCCATTCTTTCTGCCATATTTTTAACCATAGCGTTTGAAGAATTTAATTCTGGCAAATATCTCCTGCGTCCCCAAATCGTTTCAGCATATCCAATTTTTCTTGCGTCTTCTTTGGATTTTTCTATGTACTGAGCAACACCAGAAAACTTTTTCATATAATTTTCTATAAATTCTTTAGCTTTATCTCTTTCAATTCCAGCTGACCGCGCAAATCCATAAATACCCATTCCATAAATTACACCAAAATTCAACGCTTTAGCAGACCTTCTCATTTGAGATGTTACCTCTTCAACTGGAACCTGATTTACTTCAGCAGCCGTTGCAACGTGAATATCTAAACCTTTATTAAATATTTCTTTCATCTTTTTATCATCCGCAACCATAGCTATGACCCGAAGTTCAATTTGCGAATAATCTGCAGAAACAAGTTTCTTGCTAACTTTCGCAATAAAAGCTTTTCTAATTTTTCTGCCAACCTCAGTTCTAATCGGAATATTTTGTAAATTAGGCTTTGAAGAAGAAAGACGTCCTGTAGCTGTTACAGTTTGATTAAATGTTGTGTGAAGTTTGGTAGTTTTTTTACTAATAAGTTTTGGCAAAGCATCAACATAAGTATTTTTTAATTTTACAAATTCTTTGTATTCAGAAATAAATGACACAATAATATGAGACTCTTTAAGCTTCTCAAGCTCTGGAGCGGCTGTAGAATATCCAGATTGTGTCTTTTTAATATTGTTAGTCGGCAATTTCATCTTTCCAAATAAAACCTGCGATAGTTGTTGAGAAGATTTTATGTTAAAATTATTATCACCAGAAAGAGTATGAATTTTTTCTTCTAGTTTAAAAATTTTATTGGACAAATCACCCGAGAGAACTTTTAAAAGCTGCGTATCTAAAATAACACCATTCATTTCCATTTTTACCAATACTTTTATAAGAGGCATCTCCATCTTATAAAAAAGATTGTTCATCTCCTCTTTTTTTAATTTTTCTTTTAAAATTCTATAAAGCTCAAAGAAATAAATTATATTGTTGTGTTGTTGTGTTGTTGTGTTGTTATCCTTTTTGGTATCTTCTGTTTGCAATTCTTTCTCATTGTTGGCTCCATTCTCCTGAGTGGAGCCTATTTGCAATTCTTTCTCATTGTTGGCTCCATTCTCCTGAGTGGAGCCTATTTGCAATTTTTCATTTTTTAACTCCACTGAATTCATATGCCCTAAATAATCAAAAATTATTTTATCCAAACTATAATCTCTTTTTCCTGGATCAAGTAAATAGGATGCAAGCATTATATCAAAGTCCAAACCATTAATATCTATACCGTGATTACATAAAACTTCAATATCGCGCTTGAAAAAATATCCTATTTTTTTATAATTTTCATCTTCTAAAATAGGTTTTATAATTTTGTACAAACGAGACATTGCCTCATTCGTACGACATTCAGAAGTATTGAATAAATTAGGCTTGTTATCGTTAAGAACTAGCGACATATAATATATTGGACTTGTTTTCCACATAAAAACCATTCCAGTTAAATCTCTCTGTTTAGCATCATCATCACTACTTCTTGTTTGAAAAGCAAATATTTTTTGTTTTTTTAATTCTTTTAAAAACTTATTAAATTTTTCATCCGTATCTAAAATTATATGCTTAGCGCGTTTTTTATTTTCCTGATCCACTGTTTCAAGTTCCTTGTTCATATTATTCGCTTCATTCACTCTATTTATTAAACTATAAAATTCCAACTCCTTGAATAAACTATTTAATTTCCCCTTATCATAATTCCCCCAGATACAATCATCTAAGTCTAATTTTATATTCATATCACATTTTATAGTTGCCAATTCCTTGCTCATTAATGCTTCTTCCTTTTGCGCGATTAATTTCTCCTTAATTTTTGGCTTTATCATCTCTTCTGTTTTGCCTTCTTCAATAGCCTTATATAATTTTTCTATTGACCCAAAGTTTTTAAGAAGTTCGCTTGCTCCTTTCTCGCCGATGCCTTTAACTCCAGGAATATTATCAGATGGATCACCACGAAGACCTTTGAAATCTATAATTTGCTCCGGACTTAATCCATATCTTTTTTTAACAGCTTCCTCGTCATAGATTACAGTATCTTTTATCCCCTTGCGTAATGTATAAACTTTAGTATTCTTATCAACCAGTTGCAACGCATCCAAGTCGCCTGTTACAATTGTAATTCGTAATTCGTAATTCGCTTGTTTTGAAAGCGTACCAATTATATCATCAGCCTCAAAACCTTTTTTTTCTATAATGGGAATATTAAGAACACCAACTACTTCTTTTATCTTTGGAATTTGATCATAAAATTCCTGGTCTGGTTTTTTTCTGCCTGCTTTGTACTCGCTATAAATTTTATCACGAAAAGTCCCCCCAGCAACATCAAAAGCGCAAATCATATAATCTGGCTTAAGTTCCTTAATAACTTTTAAAAGCACAGAAGTAAATCCGTAAACAGCATTAACCACCTCTCCCTTCTTTGTCGTTAGGGGTGGCAAGGCATGATAAGCGCGATGCATTAACGCATTACCATCAATAAGAATTAACTTTTTGATTTTATTCATTTTTGTTATTATTATTTCTACCCGGCTTTAGCATCAAGCTTTTGTGAAAATCTATTTCTTAATCAAAAATCAGAAGTGATTACATCTTCTTTTTCATTGTTTGGTTTATTTTTTTCTGGCCATTGTTTCACATCATTTTTCATTATAATATAATTTCTGATTATATCTCTATCTTCTTCAATTTTTTCCTCCAGTAATTTAATATTCTTTTTTAAGCTTACAACTTCTTTTTCTATTTCATGAAACATTGTTTCGTCTTTTATATTAATCCTTTTTTTCAAATTTTCTTCCAATTTATTTAATCTCCCGTCTAAATATGTTTTTGTGATCATATATCTCTATTGTTAAATTGTTGTATTGTTAAATTATTCTACCACGACAACAAAGCAATGTAGTAATAAATCGATTTACCTAAAAATCAATTTTAAAAACTTATTTTGCGTGTATTTTCGTCAACAAATTTGAAATTTAAATTCAATCTATTTTTTGGTAGAATTTTTTCAATCTTTTCTGGCCATTCTATAACTATAATATTATTCTCTCCACTTATTATTTCTGGAAATCCCAAATCTAAAATTTCCTTATAAGAAGATATGCGATAACAATCAAAATGATATAAATTATATTTTTTATTCGCTTTTTTAGAAGAATTATATTTTTTCATAATTAAAAATGTCGGACTATTTACTATTCCATTAACTCCTAATCCTTTAGCTAGACCTTGAGTAAATACCGTCTTTCCTCCCCCTAAATCTCCAGAAAGACAAATCAACCAATTTGAATTCTTTTTTTTATTCATCTCAAACCATTCTTCCAATAATATTTTCGCAAATTCCTCTGTTTCCTCGGGATTTTTTGTTGTTATCTGATTTTTAGACATATTAAATTTTATTTATCTTCTTATTCTTTTATAATTTACCGAGTCTCATCTCCCAAAATTTTTTAATTTCTTTTTCGTGATCTTTAGACTTTACTTCTCGTAAAAATTTTAATTTTTCTTCAACAGATTTTCTGTGCTTTTTTAAATTCTCCCGACCTTTTAATGCCCAAAGAGAATGTTTCAGCTCTTCTTTTTCCTTTTTTGTAATAAATTCGGGATCCAAGTATCTATTTGAGGAAGTGTCAAAATCAACCGTAACTATGCAACATTTATAATTTTTATTAAATATTATTTTAGACAGTTTTTTTATTCTCCTTTCTCTTGTTTGTTCACAAAAAATATAAATATTTGCTTTGTTTATTTTTCTTTTAGAAATAATTTTCTTACAGAATAAAAAATTTTCCAATGTTGAAATTGATTTCTTTTCTGGTATTAAAACCCAATTCTTGGTAAGATTTTTTACAAATTGTCTTTTGCGCAACAGATCAAAAAGCTTTATCATTTCATCAGCTTCATTTCTTTTATACGGTTTACGACAATCAGTCACTCCTCCACTAAAAATTATAACAGGATTAACTATTTCATTTTTAGCAAAAATATCATAAATTTTATTAAAAACTATTTTCAAATAAAGATTATAGTTTTCGTCTTTTAAAATATCTTTTGGCACACCATAACCAAAGATCAAAAAAATGTTTTTCATAAAATCTTTTATAACTTATTACACTTTCATTATACCCTCTAAACAAGATATAATCTAGTATTTAACATATAAAAGGCTCTGATAAGCTAAATTGTTTAAATATTTTTACGTTAATATGTTTAAATGTTAAAATGTTAAAATGTTAAAATGATGCGCAAAATGATGCGCGGAGTTGACATAATTTTTAAATATGTTAGATTGACTAATCAACTCCAGTTTAGATTTTGTATAACTGTATGATTAAGGCCTGCTAATTTTCTTATAATCTCCCTCTAGAGAGACTGGGAGTGTGTTAAATTAGCGAAAAACCCACCCCTAACCCCTCCCATAGAGGGGAATCTGGCCTCTAATTGTAGAAGTTAACACTATAATGTTAATTAAAACAACCAAAAAATGGGCTTATCTCCAAAAGAACAAATAATAGATCAAATAACTAAAAGTGAAACTATTTTACTTTGTGTTAACAAAAATCCAAATGGAGACGCTTTGGGCGCTGCTTTGGGTCTTTATTTGGCCTTAAAAAAATTAGGTAAAAAAACAGATATCGTAAGTCCAACAGCCATTTTAGAAAAGTATTCTTTTTTGCCATCTTCAAATCTAATAACTCACAAGCTTGAAGGTGCTCGCGATTATATATTTTCTGTAGATATTAAAAAAGATAAACTTCAACAATTAAGATATGAGGTTCAAGATAATAAATTAAAAATATTTATAACAACTAAAAGCAGTGATTTAAACGAAAAAGATGTAACACTTGAATCTTCCAAATTTAAATATGATTTAATAATAATTCTTGGAACTTCAGACTTGGAAAACCTCGGTGATATTTATGATAATAATCCAGAACTTTTTTACGAAGCTCCCGTGATTAACATTGACAACAACCCTTCAAATGAATATTTTGGAAAAATAAATCTAGTAGATGTTGCCACATCATCAACTTCAGAAATAGTATACAATATTATAACTAATCTTGACGAAAAATTATTTAACAATCAAATCGCAACAAATTTATTAGCTGGTATAATTTCAAAAACAAACAGTTTTCAAAACAAAAACACGACTCCAAAAGCATTTTTAGCCGCAGCCTCTCTTATTACGAAAGGAGCTAACAAAGAAGATATTATTAGATATTTATATAAGACAAAATCAATATCAATCATAAAGCTTATGGGAGTAATTATGTCTACTTTAAAATACAATAGCCAATATAAATTAGGTTGGTCTATTATAACAAAAAATGAACTTGAGAGAACAAATGCAACTCCTGAAAATCTTAGTTTAGTTGTAAATGAATTAGCTAATAGCTCTCCTGAATTTGATATGATGCTTCTTTTATATAAAAATAATGGTAAAATTAATGGAATTGTCAATTTCTCTGAGAAACTAGAAACTAGCGCTCTTACAAAATTACTAAACGGAACAATACAAGACAGTCAAATTATTTTTGTCTCAAGCAAAACTGCAATAGACCTAGCAGAAAAAGAAACTTTGAAAAAAATCAAAGAATGGAAAGATGGGATGAGTATTTAGTATTAAGTATTAAGTATTTTTATAGTAACAGGCTTATAGCCTGTTTTTATATTGCCAATTTTATTTCTGTTTTTATTTCTTGCCAACTCCCCGCCTATTTAGTAATATATAAATAGGGACTGGTGATTTTTACCGATCACTCCCCTTTTGAGATAGGCAGGGAGCGCGTAACAAGATTTTTAACACACCCCCACCCCACCCTTCTCCAAAGAGGAATTGTAAGAAAATCAGCAGACCCTAAGTAGTGTAAATAAATAATGTCTTAATAATATGCAACATGTAACTAAAATAAATAATCGAAGTCTAAAAAAAGAATTGCGTGAAAAAATTCAAGACGAAACAATAAAAAGATTATATCACAAAAGCGAAGAAGAAAGAGCAACAGCTATCGCAAAAAAGTTTGAACTACCATATGTAGATCTAAGTTTGGTTCCAGTTGAAGCCGAAACTGTAAATTCAATTCCAGAAGAAGATGCTAAAAAAGCTGAAGTGGCTGTTACTTATAAAGTTGGTAAGAAACTTCAAATAGCAGTTATTGATCCAGAAAAATATGAGACAAAAAAACTTCTTCATAAAATTAAAAAGGAAGACGGAATAAGCTATAGCTTAATTGTAGTTTCAAGAGACAGTATTAAAAAGGCTTGGGCAAGTTATAGGGCTGGAACAGTTACAGAAACATTTGAAAATCGCGGATTGTCATTAAAAAAAGAAGATTTAACTGAATTTGAAAAAGGAATAAATAATATTATTGACCTAAAAAAAAGAATTTCAGAAATAAACACAACCGAAATATTTAATATAATTGTAGCTGGCGCTATAAAAACAAATTCTAGTGATATTCACATTGAACCAAATCTAGATTATGTCAGACTAAGATACAGGGTTGATGGAGTTCTTCAAGATATTGTCAAATTACCTAAAAAGGTTCATAGAACTATAGTTTCAAGAGTAAAAATGCTTTCAAAAATGAAATTAAATATTTCTAATATTCCGCAGGATGGACACTTCAATATTAATTTAGAAAATACTCAAATAAACATTAGGAGTTCTATTCTTCCTAGCAGTTATGGAGAAACTATAGTTTTGAGAGTCTTGTCAGAAGACATAACAGGACTTAATCTAGATGAGCTAGGACTTAATCAATATTATCTTGAAAAAGTTGAAGAACAAATTATAAAACCTACCGGAATGATACTAACCACAGGACCAACTGGAAGTGGAAAAACAACAACTTTATACTCCTTTATTCACAGAATAAACCAACCAAGTGTAAAAATTATAACTTTGGAAAATCCAGTAGAATACAGAGTAGAAGGAATATCTCAAACCGAAGTTGGACATGGTAAAGAAATTACTTTCGCTGATGGATTAAAGGCAGTTGTAAGACAAGATCCAGACATTCTAATGGTAGGAGAAATAAGGGGTCCAGAAACAGCAGAAATCTCAATTCAAGCCGCTCTAACAGGGCATTTAGTGCTTTCAACTCTTCATACAAATAACGCAGCAGGGGCAATACCGCGACTACTTCATTTGAAAGTTAATCCAGCATTGATTTCTCCATCAATCAATTTGGTTATTGCTCAAAGACTTGTTAGAAAGTTGTGTCCACACTGTAAAGAAGAATATAAACCAGCCGAAGAAACGATAGACAGAATAAAAGAGATTGTTTCAGACATACCAAGAAACAATGGCGTAAAAATTCCAAAAGAAATAAAAACTATTTACAGAAGCAAGGGATGCTCTAAATGTAATTTTATCGGCTATTCTGGGCGAGTTGGAATTTATGAAATGTTTTCCATCACACCAAACATAGAAAAAATTATCTTAAAAGATGCATCGTCTTCAGATATTACGAAAATAATTAGAGAAGAAGGGATGATTTCCATGAAAGAAGATGGAATATTAAAAGCTTTAAAAGGCACAACTTCACTTGAAGAAATAAGAAGAATTTCAGGAGAAATTTTTAGCAAGAAAAAACAGGTTAAGAGTTAGAAGATTAGGAATTAGAACATTAGGAAAACTTTGCATCATGCAAAGTTTTTTGTTCCTAATTCCTAACTCCTAATTCTTGATTCCTAATTCATTATTCACTCACCAACATTCTATATTTATCCATAAATTCCTCAGCCTTCAAATCATTGCCAATTTCTTCATAAACACTTCCTAACCAAAAATTTATCTCTGGATTATGACTATCAAGTTCAAGAGCTCTATTAAAATTTTCATAAGACTTTTTATAATCTCCTATTATAAAATTAGATTTGCCTAATACAATAAAAACATCTCTATAGCCTGGATTTTCTTCTGCTACTAATTTACCTTTTTCAATAGCTAAATACGGCTCGTTAATCGCATTGTATAAATTAGCAACTAGAACATTGCTATAAACCTCATTTTCAATACTATCATAATTATCTAGATATTCTTTAATCTTGTTCGTTTTTGTTCTATAGTCCACATCATCACTCTTTTCAACTTCCTGAAAATAATTATTGAAAGATTCCTTCTCGTAAAAACTAAGAAGTCCTAAATAATATGAGACTTCATTACTATGTTTATCTTCTAAATACAATTTTAAAAAAATGTCATTAGCTTTACTAATGTTTTTATCGGCTATAAAACTTTTTGCCAATTTAATATTTATTTCTTCTTTATTCTCTAGTTCAAGAGCTTTTTTATAATAACTAATAGAATTAGACATATTCCTTTTCGCGTAGTAAACATCGCCCATAGCTTCATACGCTCTAAAATCATTTTTAACTTCTTTTATTGCCTCTTTCAGTTCTCTTTCTGCTTCATCTAATAAACCATGTGAATAAAATATTTCTGAACTTTTTAGTTTAGCCAAATATATTGTACTTCTATTACCACCAATAGCTGATACATATTTATAGTTCTTCAAAGACCTGTCATAATCATTGTTTTCATAGTTTTTATCTCCAAGAAATAAGTATCCACTTGAAGTTACAAGCTGCCATTTGTAAAATAAAAATAATAATAAAAATATAATAAAAAACGTATTTATTATTATTATCATCTTTCTTTTTTTACCTAAAGTTTTTTCTAAAATCATTTTTTAGAATTTTGAATATTGAATATAAAATTATGCGTTAAGTAATTTAGTTCCAGTATATCATTTAAAACATTGCTAGACAAAAAAATAAAGCATTCAATAATTTGCAGACAGCTAGATCCTTAACTTCTAAAAGAATAAGGGCGGAGAAATTTCCGAGGAATAGACCAGAAATTCCAATGCAGGAACCCAAACTACCCAAATCTATGATAATATCCCCAACTGTCTACAAATTGTTAAATACTTCAAAATTAATTATGTTTTTAAATTTTATAAGAAAATACAACAGAAATAAATCTAGAATGAGATTTAACCAGTTTTTAGTACAACGAAACATTCTAACAGATAATCTAAAACTTGTCAAGACCTGCGTACCTAAAAAAAGAGGAACTTAAAATGTCCTCTTTTTTATTTGATTCGTTTAAATACAACTTCTATTTTCTTCAGCTTGAAGATTATTACCACAGGAATGATTATTTTATATAAGAATTATCTGCCGTAATCCAAAAGGTGAAAACAAAAACAAAGACTGATAAAAATACTGTAAAAATAAGGCTTCCTAAACGCTTCCAGTCTTTAGGGGTGTATAAAATTATTTTTGATTTTACCAATACAAACTCTATAATGATTATCGCTAATGATATTGTTATAGCAATAAATAACCAAGTAGTAATTTCTTTATAAGCTATATATTCGTAATTTTTCACAGAAAATAAATTCATCAGATTCAAAAGCAAAGTAAAAACTACAAATGACAGACCTATAATTTTTGTTGTTTTAATTATCATAAATAATAAGTTAGTTTTGTTTAAAATATTTAGCGTAAATAAATCTATAGAAAAATTGTAGAGCCTCAGCTAATTTAGCCGAAGTTCCATACTCCTTCTTTTCAGCAGAACTGCCAGACATTATAGTCTTTAGTGCTGGGAATCCAACTATCACAATCTATCTATATATATATGTCATTTGCATAATTAAAATTATATACATTTATAACATATCTTGTTGGAATTAGCATTGCTGATTTATCCCCATAGGGTACCCAATCCCAATTTTGTGCATTTCTTTCTAAAGCGCCAAAAGGAATTAACAGGAAGTTTGGATATCCTCCCACTCCCCCAACTCTTGGATGCCAGTTTGGATTGTAATCTGCATCAAAATCAGATCATACACAATTTAGTGGTTTAATAAATTCAGTTTTCTATATATCGTCCCCCTGATAAGGGGGAATTAAAGGGGGTTTTGAATACGGAATAATTTAAAACTTATAATAAAAATAGGAGACATCTCTCTTATCAAAAGAACGGAGCGTGGCAGGAAGGGAATATGCCTTAAACTGTTTTT
>JAYEKL010000025.1:0-21241 GCA_034660995.1 Patescibacteria group bacterium
TTTTAATACATGTTTGACATAAATTAAAATATAAGTTACTATATTTTAGTATTGGTTTATAAGTTAAGAGCAAAAAATATGTTAAGAATAAGATTAAGCCGAGTAGGAAAGAAAAATAAAGCTCAATTCAGAGTGACTGTTGCTGATGGCAGAAGATCTCCAACTGGAAAATTTATTGAAATCTTAGGACACTACAACCCGCATACAAAAGAGAAGGTATTTAATAACGATCGTATTGAATATTGGATTTCAAAGGGCGCAAAACCATCTCCAACTATCCACAATTTTTTAGTTGATGCTAAAATTATAAAAGGAGAAAAAGTAAAATCGTGGAAACCAAAAAAGAAAGAAAAGGAGGAAGAAAAAAAACCTAAGACTGACGAGAAAAAAGAAGAAGTAAAATCAGAAGAAAAAGAAGCTCCGAAAACAGAACCTGCTAAAAAAGAAAAAGAAATAAAATAATACATTGACAATATTTTTTACTGTTATATACTTAATATGTAGTTAATACTTGAAAAATAAAAGATAATGGTCGACAATCCGAATTAACTACGATAAATCAAATATTAAACTAATTAGTTAACTAATTCCAAGTAAATGTATTTATTTGGAAGAAAAAGGAAAAAACAGAATATGAATGAAACAACAGACAAAGACTTCGTAGACTTCGTAGTCAAATCAATCGTTGATCATCCAGATGATGTTCAAATTGAAAGAACAGTTGATGAAATGGGCGTTCTCATTTCTCTTAAGATTAATCCAGAAGATATGGGACAAATTATTGGTCGTCAAGGTTCAACTGCAAAATCTATTAGAACTCTCTTAAGAGTCATTGGAGCAAAAAACAATGCCCGAGTTAATTTCAAGATCATTGAACCAGAAGGATCAAACAGACCTCAAAAACCTATTGCTACTACTACTGAAAATGTAGAAGATGTAGTTAACGACTTAAAGCTATAACTTGTTATAGATTTACAATATAAAAAAACCATGCTACTTTTAAATAGCATGGTTTTTTGTTTGAAATTCCCAGCCTTAGGCTGGTCCGCCTTGGGCGGGGAAATTCAATATTCTAATTAAAATATATGATAAAAAGAAGAGAAATAACAATCGGCGAAAAAGAAAAAGGAAGTTCAAAGACTTTAAAGTCGGAAGCGCCTAAAAAAATCATCAATTTAGCAATAAAATTATATGCAATTTGATATTATTACGATTTTCCCAAAAATGTTTGATTCGTATTTTAACGAAAGTATTTTAGCGCGAGCGCAAAAGAACAAGCTTACTAAAATTAATGTTCACGATTTAAGAAAATATACAACCGATAAACATAAAACAGTTGATGATACTCCTTACGGCGGGGGAGCAGGAATGGTATTTAAAATAGAACCGATTTATAAAGCGTTAGTGAAAATTATTGGTAAAAGCAAATTAAAGTATTTTAGAAAAGGAATTAGGAATAAAAATAATAAAACTAAAATTATCTTATTATCCGCCAAAGGAAAAAAATTCGATCAAGAGACAGCAAAAAGATTATCTAAATTAGATAAAATAATTTTGATTTGCGGAAGATACGAAGGAGTTGATGAACGAGTAGCAAAATATTTAACAGATGAAGAAATCTCTATTGGTGATTATATTTTAACAGGTGGCGAAATTCCAGCAATGATTATTGTAGATTCTGTGTCAAGATTAATTGAAGGAGTAGTTGGAAACAAGGAATCCATAAAAGAAGAATCATTCTCAAAAAAAGACTACTTAGAATATTCACATTACACTAAACCAGATATCTTTTCTCCAGACAAAAAAACAAACTTGGGCGTACCCAAGGTCTTGTTAGGCGGAAATCATAAAAAAATTAAAGAATGGAAAGAAAAACATTCGCAAAAAAGACAATTACACAAAGATTAAAATTTATGATTCTTTCTGTAAACTATCCAATAAACTTATTCCTGTCATATCCTGTGGTTTTTCAATACCTAGAATATCTAAAATCGTTGGCGCAACATCAACAAGCATTCCTCCAGCTTCTATAGATAGTTCACTTTCCTTTGGTTTATCAAATTTGTTTTCGTTATTTATCATTATAAATGGAACAGGGTTTGTCGTGTGTTCGGTAATCTTTTCTCCAGTTTTTAAATCAAACATTCTTTCTGCATTACCATGATCCGCCGTTATCAGAAGAGTTGCGTTATTGTTTAATACTGCTTCATATAATCTTCCTAAGCACTTGTCGAGAAATTCTACCGCGCTTACAGCTGCTTCAAAATTTCCAGTATGACCAACCATATCAGCATTTGCATAATTTATCAAAATAAAATCAAACTGATCACTCGCTATTCCCTGAACAACTTGATCAGTAATCATCTCTGCGCTCATCTCTGGAGTTTGATCATATTCCGCAACTGATGGGGATGGGATAAGTACTCTAAATTCGTTTGGGAATGGTTCTTCTTTTCCTCCATTAAAAAAATAGGTTACATGGGCATATTTTTCAGTTTCAGCAATTCTTAACTGCTTTGCTCCAGCCTCATTTAATATTCTTCCAAGTGGATATTCTATATTTTCAGGAGGAAAAACTACACTTGCATCAAGCCCTTCTTCATATTCCATCATTGTTGTAAATTTAACATTTAGTAACTTTCCACCCCTGTCAAAACCTTTGAAATCGTCAACAACAAACGATTTTGTTATCTGCCTAGCTCTATCTTCTCTAATATTAAAAAATATCACCGCGTCATTCTCCTTAATAGATCTAGCATTATTATCTTCATCTACGATAAGTGTTGGTTTGATAAACTCATCCGTAATATCATTTCCATAACTTTTTTTTAGAGCTTGTATTGCATCATTTTCTTTATTACCGACAGCATTCACAAGACAATAATAAGCCGACTTTGTTCTGTCCCAATTTTTATTACGATCCATTGCATAATACCTTCCAATTATGCTTGTAATCCTACCAGGCCAGCCTTCTTCTTTTATATTTTTCTGTAAATCAGCTACAAAACCTACAGCAGATTCTGGATTTGTATCTCTTCCATCGGTAAAAAGATGGATACAGACTTTATTGTTCTCAATTTTATTTAGTTTTAAAAACTCTAACACAGCATATAAATGGTCAGAGTGACTATGGACTCCACCATCACCGATTAACCCCATTACATGTACGGTTGAATTGTTTTTTATAGCATGATTTGCTGTTTCCATTAAAACTCTATTCTCAAAAAAACTTCTATCTTGAATAGAAAGAGAGACCTTTGGAAGATTTTGATATAATATTTTTCCAGCTCCCAAAATCATATGTCCAACTTCGGAATTTCCCATTTCTCCCCAAGGCAAACCAACTGCCATGCCTGATGCTTGTAAAACTGTACTTGGATAAAAACTTATAAATTTATCTATGTTCGGAGTTGAAGCGCTAGCTATTGCATTCCCACTTGCCTCATTACTTATTCCCCATCCGTCTAAAACTACTAATATAATTTTCTTCATTCTTTATGATTAGTTTTTAGTTAATCTTTAATACTTTCAAAGTATACCATTTATTCATATTTTTGAACAATTATTATTGCTCTACTTAATAAAATAGAAGTTCTCAAATTTTTTCAATATAATAATAAAAAAAACAATGAATCAATATTTTAAATTATTAAAAAAATATTCCACAACTAAAAAACATTATGAAATTATTCTAAATCACAGTCTTTTAGTACTTAGTAAAAGTATAGATATTATAGCCAAAAAAGAACTTTGCAACGACATTGATTTTGATTTAGTTGTGTCTGGCTCACTACTTCATGATATTGGCGCTTGTAGGTTTATGGAAAATTTTGACAAGCCTCAAAAAGATTATTTAAAACATGGAATTATTGGCGGAGAAATTCTTAGAAGAGAAGATTTAAATGAAGAGGCTCTTATAGCTGAAAGACATATAGGGTCGGGACTTTCTAAAAAATATATTGAGGAAAATAATTTGCCATTACCTCATAGAGACTTTTTGCCCATTACACTAGAGCAAAAATTAGTTTGTTATGCTGATAAATTTCATAGTAAAAGTGACAAAAAAGATAATTTAAAAAGCATAAAGAAAGAAATGGAAGGATTTGGAAAGGAGCCTTTTGGAAGATTTTTAGAGTTGGAAAAATTGTTTGGTTAATGAATTAGGTTTTACAAACACAGACACTAACACTAGCATCGTAGGAACAAGGCAGTGCCTCGTCTCTACAAAATATAAAAATTGAAATTCCTATACGATGAATTATTTTGGACTATAAAAATTTAAGAAGATAATAAAAATCCGTCTTCTTCCATAAATTTTAGAACGTTTATCACAGAATAAGAAGCTCTAGTAATTCCCATACTTCTCATATCCGTATCAGTTCCAACAAGATATAATCCCTTAATTGGCGACCTAGAAGATGGAAACTTTACACCTATCGTTACTGCAGCTTTTTCTGGAATTGTAACTTGTATATGTTCAAATTCAATACAATTTTTTATACTTGGTATAGCCTTAAAAATAGTATTTTTTAACTTGTCTACTTTTTTGCTAGAATCCTCATTCTCAATAAACGTTGTAAATCCAATAAGTTGTTTGTTTTTTGGAGCAAGATAAGAATCAAAATTTGAAACAGGGACTGCCCAATAAGGAATATCTGTATCAAAATATACTTCTGATCCAATATATGAAATTTCTGGCAATTTCTTCTTTAATCCAAGCCAAAGTGTTAAGCTTTTGGTTTGTTTTAATTTTGAAAGTTCAGCTCTATACCTCTTGTCCAAGCTGTCTGTTAAATTTGGAAGATCTTTCATAAATCCCGAATAGACTATAATATCTGAATGATAAATATTTTTGTTAGTTTTTACTCCTTTAATTGTATTATTTTCAATAATAAATTTAACTACTTTTTCATTTAGCTTAAAAACCGCTTTATTTTTTGGTATTGAGTTTAAAGCGCAATCAGTTATGCTTTGAATTCCGCCAAGAGGATATCCTTGTGATGAATAATTATGTTTTGCAAATTTAATGAATTTTTTTAAATGTCCCTTTTTACCATTATTATTTTCATCTATATATCCAGATCCGCCCAACACTCTCCAAGTCGGAGTTTCCTTCATTGATTTTCCACTTAGAAAATATGAAGTTGTATTAATAAGTTTCAATGTTTTTTCTGATGGGCGATATTTTTTTATATAATCATAAATACTTTTTTCAAGAACAGATTTATTAAGAGAAGAATTTGCCACTGCATCAATCATCGCGCTAGACATAAGAATTCTTTCCTTTCTAGGGAGTATATCAAAATAGGCAAACTGTACTAATGTCAATGGAAACTCTTGCAACTTTTTGTGATCACGAACATAATATGTATTTACTGGAAAAAATCTTGGGACTACTGTAAAATATTTTTTAATTATCTCTCTCAATGGCCCGTTTAAAAGATTTGTAATCGCATGAGGACCAGTATCAATATGATATCCATCAACTTCATAAGTGCGACAATTACCACCAACAACATTATCTTTTTCAATAACAAGAACATTTTTCCCTTCTCTAGAAAGAGCTAAGGAAGTTAAAATTCCGCTTATTCCTCCACCAACAACTATAGCATCAAATTTTGTTTCTTTTTGTTTCTTCATAGATATTTTACACTAATTTAATAATGTGACTTAAGGACAGTCCTTTTTTAAAAAGGACTGTCCTTGGCTCGCTACCTCAAGTACTTTTATTATAACACAAATAATAATATTGTTCGACTTTATGGAGTACTATACGCGTATTACTTCTCCATAAGGTTGAAGAATATTAAGTGGGGTGTTATGCGCCCTGTTGGCTCCATAGTCTCCTTAGAGCTGTGGAGCCTAAATGCAGGATTTTTTCAAATCTCTTTTTACAAAGTTTGAAATCACAATAGGCTCCACAGCCCGGAGCCTGCCCCGCACTGCGATGCGGGGGGACTATGGAGCCAACGATATTCAACAAATATTGTTCGACTTTATGGAGAACTATACGCGTATTACTTCTCCACAAGGTCGAAGAATATTGTGGATTGAAGAATATTAAAAGGCTATTGTGAATTAATTTAGATAATAATATTTGACCAAAGTACAATTATAAATGTATAATGGGTGTGAAGTTTATTAAATAATATAACAAACAAACCGTGAAAGAAATACCAATAAAAAAACTTTATCTAATTGTTTTTTCAACTGGAGCTATAATCATGATTTTAGAATTAATTGGCTCTAGAATTCTTGCCCCAACATTGGGTACTTCCATTTTTATCTGGACTAGTTTAATAGGAATAATTCTTGGCGCAATGAGTCTAGGATATTTTCTAGGAGGAAAATTAGCAGATCGAAATCCAAGCGCTGAGATATTTTCCATTATTATTTTTGTTTCTGGAGTATTTATATTTCTTATAATTATAATCAAAACATCTGTTCTTGAATTTAGCGTTTTTTTGGGAATGAAAAACGGAGCAATTTTTTCAGCCATAATTCTTTTTGCCATACCGGCAGTATTATTAGGAACTATTTCTCCATTTGCCGCAAGAATGGCAATGAAAGAAGTTAAAAGCTCAGGAAAAACTATGGGAAATTTATACGCTATTTCTACTTTTGGAAGCATAGTTGGTACCTTTCTGGCAGGATTTTATCTGATTCCAAATCTCGGAAGCACTAATATATTATATGCCTTAGCGTTCTTGCTATTTTTTATTTCTGTTTTTAGCTACTACGATAAAACCAGAATAATAAAAATGGTTGCTATTTTTCTTTTTCTTTTTGGCTTTTCCTTAACTGTAAACGCGATAGAGAAAAAAAATCTTATCGCCAATGAAAACAGCGTTTACAGTAATATTAGAGTTTATGACAGAGAAGATGATGATGGAAAAATGGTAAGAATAATGGCAGTTAAAAGTTTTTTTGACTCTGGAATGTTTTTAGACTCCGAAGATCTGGTTTTTGGTTATTCAAAATATTATAGATTGGACAAAGTTTTTAAACAAAACATTAAAAAGACCGTTTTATTCGGAGGGGCAGCTTATTCAGTCCCAAAAGATTTTTTACGCAGAAATAAAGAGGGGACAATGGATGTTGTAGAAATTGACCCGAAAACAACGGAATTAGCTGAAAAATATTTTCGCCTAAATACAAATAACGAAAGACTGCATATTTATCACGAAGATGCTAGAATCTTTTTAAACAGAACAGAAAGAGAAGACACAAACAAATATGATGTTGTCTATAATGACGCATTTAGTTCGTCCTGCTCGATCCCTTTTCACTTAACTACTACTGAGGCTATTGAGAAAATTTACAATATCTTAAATGATGATGGTATTTATATAATGAATTCTGTTTCCTCAATTTCAGGAGAGAAATCTAACTTTTTCAGAGCAGAATACAAAACTATTAACGAAAAATTTGAAAATGTTTTTATATTTCCAATGTCAAGCACTGACGAAAGCACAGCAGAAAATGCTCAAAATATAATGATTATAGCAACAAAACAAAAAATTGACATTAATAATATTTTAGAAAATAATAAGAAAGGAGAAATGGGAGAACTTCTTGAACAATACTATCAGTATAAAATAAAAATTGACGACATAAATATTTTGACGGATGACTTTGCTCCAGTCAATCACTATACTTCTAAACTTTGTGTGTTTTAATTTATAAATAAAAAAAAATGAAAATATATTTTGCGGCTCCAGTTAGAGGAGACAGAAGTAAGATTGAAACTAATAAATTTATAGTTAAATTGATCAAAGAATCCGGTCATGAAATTCTAACCGAACATACAATAAAAGAAAAAGAAAAACTTGTGGAAATTGAAAATAATTTTGGACACAAAAACATATATCAGAGAGATATTAACTGGCTTAAAGAATGCGATTTAATGATTGCTGAAGCAAGTACTTCAAGTTTTGGTGTTGGCTATGAAACTGGATATTTACTAGGAATTAGCAACCCTTTTGATAAAAACAACAGAAAAGTTATAATTTTGTATGATAAAAATATTGAGAAGGAAGTTTCTGCGCTAGCAGTTGGTAATTCTGACTCAAATGCAGTTGTATATGGCTATAAGAACGAAAAAGATATTAGTAACTTTTTAAAAAAATATTTACAACAATAATCAAGAAGAGAAATAAAGGAGCATTAAAACTCTCCTTAGGACTTATAAATAAATAACCTTTCTAATTTCATCTCATCTTCACATCACCTTGGTTTAAAAAAACTTTCAAGATATAACAATATCCTTCAATTTTTTTCAAACCAATCTGGCATAAATATGAACGGACTTAGAAATGTTATTTATTTACGAGTCCTTATTTTTTAAAATTTAATTTATGTTAAAATGTCTAAATGACACCGAACTTCTTGCTCCAGCTGGAAGTTTTGAAAAATTAAAATATGCCCTAGAATTTGGAGCGGACGCGGTTTATGCGGGACTGCCTGATTTTTCTTTGCGCGCAAGAATAAATAAGTTTGATGATAAACAAATTATTAAAGCAATAAAGTATACGCGCGACAGAAATAAAAAGATATACATAACACTTAATATTTTCGCGCATAATTGTCATTTAGATATTCTTAAAAAACATTTACGAATCTATAAAAAAGAATTACCAAATGCTTTTATCGTTTCCGATATTGGCGTAATTGAAATTATAAAAAAGGTTTTGCCTAATGCAGAAATACATCTTTCTACTCAAGCAAATACTACTAATTGGCAAACAGCAAAATTTTGGCAAAAACAAGGAGTAAAAAGAATAATTCTAGCGCGAGAACTAACTATTGAAGAAATAAAAAAAATTCACAAAAAAGTTCCTAAACTAGAACTAGAATATTTCGTTCACGGAGCAATGTGTATGTCATATTCAGGAAGATGTCTTTTAAGCTCTTGGCAAACAGGAAGAAACTCAAATCTTGGAGACTGCGCGCAAAATTGCCGTTGGAAATATCACCTCATGGAAGAAAAAAGACCTAATGAGTACATTCCAATAGAGCAAGACGAACACGGAACTTATTTATTAAATTCAAAAGATCTATGTTTAATTGAATATTTAGAAGAGCTAAAAAACGCTGGAATAACTTCATTTAAAATTGAAGGTAGAGCGAAAAGTGTTTATTATTTAGCGCAAGTTACCAAGGCATATAGAACAGCGCTAGACATAAACATAAATACAGACATAAACATAAGCACAGATACAGCAAAAACTAAAAATAAAACGATAGCCTCTTTCCATGCTATCGCACGAAAAGAGGCTATCGCTAAAAAGAAGAAGCTTAAGATAAAAAAGTTGAAAGGAGAGCTAAAAAAACTTCAAAACAGAACATTCACGACGGGTTTTCTTTTTGGTAAGTGTAAATTCAAAGGGCAAGAAACAAGATTTTCACACACAAAAGAAGAATATGAATTTGTAGGAGAAGTGGCGGAGTTAGAAAGTAAAAAGTTAAAAATAGAAAGTAAAAATTTTAAAATAATTAAAATCAAAGTTCACAACGCGGTTTTTGTTGGGGATAGGGTTGAATTTATTCAGCCGAATAATAAAAATGTATTTTGTAAAATTAAAAATATATATGACGATAAATCATTTGAAAAATTAAAATCTGCGCATGGCGGACAAGAAAGAATGGTTTATATTGAGATTAGTAAAGCGCCAGAAATATTTAGCGTGATGAGGAAGAGATTAGGTTCTTAGGTTATTAAATCTTTACTTGTTACTTATTTTCTGATATTCTATTTTGGTAAGAATTGATAGCAAGTCCAAGGACAGTCCTTTCAATAATTTAGCAAAGTTACTTGCAAAAGGACTGTCCTTAGGTTAAAAAGTTATTATTACTCGCTATAAACCAAAACTAAGAAATAATTATGTCAAAAGAAGAAGTCGTTTTAAGATTTGATGAAGTCTCATTTGAATATTTGCATAAAAAACCTATTTACAATGAGGCTAGTTTTAGTGTGAGAGAAAATTCAAAGATAACATTAATGGGACAGAACGGCGCTGGGAAAAGTACGATGTTTGATCTTATTACAGGAAAATTGAAGCCCTTAAAAGGTCAAATTTCAATTGCTAATAACAAAACCATCGGAATTGCCAAACAAATAATTGAGAAAAGTGACTTAGATATTTCAATACAAAAATATTTTGAAAAAGCTTATGACGAAGTTCCTCATAACGCTCCAGGTGAAATGAAGAAAGTTCTTGAAGCAGTTAATTTAAACGCGCCAATTGAAAAAATAATAAAAGACCTTTCTGGCGGACAACAGGCGCGATTGCTTTTAGCTTTTGCTCTAATCCAAAAACCTGACATTCTTTTACTAGATGAACCTACTAATAATTTAGACGAAGATGGAATTGCCCATCTTATAAATTTTTTAATAATGTATGAAAAAACCGTAATTGTTATTTCTCATGATGCTGATTTTTTAAATTGTTTTACGGATGGAGTAATATATCTTGATATATTCACACATCAAACTGAACAGTACGTAGGAGATTATTATTCAGTTACAAAAGAAATTGAAAGTAGAATTGAAAAAGAAAAAAAGAAAAACGCGCAATTAGAAAAAAATATAAAGGACAGGAAAGAAAAGGTTAATTTTTTCGCGCATAAGGGAGGAAAAATGAGAAAGCTTGCCAAAAAAATGAAAGAAGAAATTGAAGAAGATGAAGAAAACAAAATTGACATTAGGAAAGAAGATAGAACTATTAGAGATTTTGTAATTCCAGCTCAAGATATTGCAGGTAAAATTGTTGAGATTTATTCCATTAAAACGTTAGTTGATAACAAGGAAGTAGCAAAAGAAAAAGACTTAATTCTAACAAAAAACACTCATTTATTGATAAGTGGCCCAAACGGTATCGGTAAAAGCACGCTTTTAAAAAATTTAATTTCTGGTAACTCATCTGACCATAAAATTTTAGAAAATGTTCGCATCGGATATTATAGCCAAGATTTTTCGTCCCTAGACTATGACCAAACTGTAATAGATTCTCTTTCTGAGACAATGCTTGGCAAAAATGATATCCAGCGAATGAGAGCTATTGCTGCTGGATTTTTAATTACTGGTGAATTTATAAATCATAAAGTTTCTGATTTATCAGAAGGACAAAAAGGACTCTTGAGCTTTGCTCGTCTAGTCTTAATGCAACCGGGACTTTTAATTCTTGACGAACCGACAAATCATATAAATTTCCGACACATTCCAATTATCGCCAAAGCTCTTAGTCAATACGAAGGGACAATGATCATCGTCAGTCACATGGAAGAATTTATAGAACAAGTTAGAATTGACGAAACTTTGAATTTAGAAAGTTTGTAGAATACCTGATACACCATAATTTTTCATATTATCTTGCTTAATACTTAATACTAGTCCCTTAATGCTAATTCCGTTTGACATAATTTTATTTTATGCTATACTAGCATTGTGTTTAGGATGCGATTGATGACCTGCCAGAAGTGGACAGGTTTTTTGAAACCTAGAAATAAAATAATCAAATAATCTAAAATTATGGAACATAAACAATTCGTACTAGCGATTAATCAAATCTGCGAAGAAAAGGGGATATCTAAAGAAAAAGCAATGGAGGTCGTTGAAGCCTCCTTAGCTTCAGCATATAAAAAAGAATATGGGAAAAAAGGACAAATTATAAAAGTTAACTTTGATGAAATATCAGGCGATATGAAGGTATTTCAAATAAGAATAGTTGCGGAAGAAAATGATGAAGAGGATATTGAAAATGAAAAATTAGAAAGGGTTGCAGATGAAGAGAAAGAATTAAAGAAAAGATTTAACTCTGATAAAAATATTACGATTGAGGATGCTAAAGAGTATAAAAAAAATCCAGAAATTGAAGACGAAATTAAAATTCCATTGCCATCTAAAAGTGATTTTGGAAGAATTGCGGCACAAACAGCAAAACAAGTTATGATTCAAAAGATAAGAGAAGCAGAGAAAGAATCGATTTTTGAAGAATTCAAAGACAAGGAAGGAGAAGTTGTTAATGGAATTATTCAAAGAGTTGAAGGAAGAAATGTTTTTATAGATATAGGAAAAGCTGTTGGTATTCTTTATCCAACAGAACAAATAGTTGGCGAACAATATAACATTGGTCAGCGACTAAAAGTCTATATTGTAAAAATTGACAGAGAATCAAAAGAAGCTAGCTTAATTTTATCCAGAACTAGCCCAGATATTATAGAAAAGCTATTTGAGTTAGAAGTACCTGAGATATTCTCAAAAACTGTTGAAATAAAATCTATCGCAAGAGAAGCTGGCTCTAGAACAAAAGTAGCAGTTTACTCTAATGAAGAGGGAATAGACCCCGTCGGATCTTGTGTTGGACAACGAGGATCTAGAATTCAAACAATTATAAATGAACTTGGAGGAGAAAAGATTGATATTATTGAATGGAACGATAATACCAGTAAATATATTCAACATGCCCTATCACCAGCTAAAATAGCGCGTCTTGAAATAAATGAAGAAAAAAAATCCGCAATTGCTTATATAGAAGAAGACCAATTGTCATTAGCAATAGGGAAACAAGGACAAAATGTTCGTTTATCTGCTAAATTAACAGGATGGAAAATAGATATTCTTAAAGAAAAAGAGAAAACAGAAGAAGATGAAACGAAAACAGAAGTTGAAGAAGTAAAAGAAAAGGACAACCCTGACGACACAAAGAAGGAGAAAGAAGAAGTAAAAGAAACAAAGAAAAAAGTGACAAAAAAGAAAACGACCGAAAAGAAAACTAAATCAGAAAAAAAAGATAAAAAGAAATAAAAAAACATTGTTACATTGTTATATTGCTAAATTGTTAAACAATAATAAATGGACTGAAATTCCTATATATTGAATAAACATAATGGCAATTTAACAATTTGGCAATTTAACAATTTAATTCTATGAAAAATAAAATTATTTCTATCGGACATAAAAATCCTGACGCGGATTCTGTTTTGTCGGCAATTTTAGTTTCTAAATTTGGAAAAAAAATATTCGGATTTGAGGTTGAAGCAGCAATTGCAGGCAATATAAATAATGAAACTAAATTTGTCTTAAATTTTCTCAAATTTAAAAAACCGAAATTATTAAAAAAGATAAAAAACGAAAATGTTATTCTCGTTGATACGACAGAACCAAAACAAATTATTGAAGGGCTGACGGAAGAGAATTTAATAGGAATTATTGATCATCATAATCTTGGGGGATTAAAATCCTCAAAACCGATTTATACCCGCATTGAACCATTAGGATGTACTGCTTCAATAATTTATAAAATCTTAAAAGAAAAAAACATCAAGATAAATAAAACTTCAGCAGTTCTTATGATAACATGTATTGTTTCAGATACATTAAATCTTAGTTCTCCGACCACAACAAAAGAAGATAAAAAAATACTAAAAGAATTAAATAAAATCGCAAAGTTAGATATTAAAAAGTTTGTCCAAGAACTATTTGCCGCAAAATCAAGTTTAAAAGGAATATCTATCAGCGACATAATCAGTAAGGATTATAAGCAGTTTGAGATGGGAAAACATAAAGTTGGAATTGGTGTTTGGGAAACAACAGACCCTAACAGTGTAAATTTACAAAAAGATAAAACTATCTTAGCCCTTATTAAAAAGAAAAAAATAGAAAAAATAGATTATATGTTTTTTGCTGTAATTGATATTATAAAAAATAGTTCTTACTTATATATAATTGGAGAGAGAGAAGAAGAATTAGCCAAAAATGTTTTTGGAATTGCAAGAGATAATATCGTGTTTTCCAAAGGCATAGTATCTAGAAAAAAACAGCTTGTACCGCCACTAATGAATAAGCTGGGTAAATAATTAAGAAAACAAGAATATTAAATAACTAGTTAAAACAACAAACAATGGAAACTAATATTAAAGATTTACCAAAATCACAAAAAGAACTAACTATTGAAATTCCAGTAGAAGAAATGGAAAAATACGTAAATAAAGCATTAGACAAAATGTCTAAGATTGTTAAGGCCGATGGATTTCGTCAAGGAAAAGTCCCAAAAGATGTAGTAAGAAAAAAAATAGGTGAACCTGCGGTTTTCGAAGAGGCTGTTCACATTGCAATTGAGACAACATATTTAGAGACCATAAAAGAAAACAAATTAAATCCGATTGGACAACCAAAAGCTGACATTACAAAATCAGCTATGGGAAATCCTCTTGAATATAAAATTATAATCACCGTTATGCCTAAAGTAGCTCTTGGTGATTATGGAAAAATTTCTGGAAAAGTTGAAAAGGTAATGATTGAAGACGGCAGAGTTGAAGAAGAATTGAAAAAGATTCAAAAGAAAAAAGCAAACTATATTACAAAAAATGAACCCGCAAAGAAAAATGATCGCGTTGAAATTGATTTTGTGTCTCGAGTTGGCGGAGTAAAAATTGAAGGAGGGGAGAGTAAAAATCATCCTCTCATAATTGGACAAGGAATGTTCATTCCGGGATTTGAAGATAATCTTATCGGAACAAAAAAAGATGATATTAAAAAGTTTAGTCTTGTCTTTCCTGATGATTACAAACCAGAATTGGCAGGCAAAAATGTAGACTTTGAAGTTGAAATTAAAATCGTGCAAAAAGTAGAATTGCCAGAAATTAATGATGAATTTGCAAAAAGTCTTGGAAACTTTGGAGACTTAAACAACTTAAAGAAAAGCATCAAAGAGGGAATTACAGCAGAAGGAGAAAATAAAGCCAAAGAAGATCTTAAAAATAAGCTTATTGACCAAGTAAGCGAAAAAACAACAGTTGAGATTCCTGACATATTAATTGATTCTGAAGTTGAGAATATGCTAAATGAATTTAAAAACAATGTTTCTCAATCTGGAATAAAATTTGAAGAATATTTAAAGAATGTCAATACCAGTATAGAAAAATTAAAAACAGAATGGAGAGAACTAGCAGAAAAAAGAGTGAAAGCTGGACTTGTGATGAGAGAAATTTCTTTAAAAGAAAAAATTAAAGTTAGTAATGACGAGATTGAACAAAAAGTCAATGAAACTCTTAAACATTATCCAAACGAAGAAGAGGTTAGAAAAAATATTGATATTGAAAAGTTCAAAGACCATGTCGCAAGTATTATGATGAATGAAAAAGTTTTTGAAATACTGGAAAAGATTGCGGAAGAGAATAAATAGTATAAAGGGTCTTATAATTCCCCTCTAGAGAGGGGGTTGGGGGTGTGTTAAAAAGCTTGTTACACACCCCTTGCCCCTCTCAAGAGGGGAATCCCTATTTAATACCGATACTTAATACTTAATACTAAAATATATGAACCTAATTCCAACAGTGATTGAAAAATCAAGTTATGGTGAAAGAGCTTATGACATTTATTCTCGTCTTTTAAAAGAGAGAATTGTTTTTCTTGGCGGACATATTAATGATGAGATTGCCAATACAGTGATTGCGCAACTTTTATTTTTAGAAAAGCAAGATAAAAAAACGGACGTAATGCTTTATATAAATTCTCCAGGCGGAGTTGTAACTTCCGCGCTAGCAATTTACGATACAATGAACTATGTCAAATGCGATGTCTCAACAGTTTGTGTCGGCATGGCCGCGTCTGCCGCGTCGCTTTTACTTTCATCAGGCGCAAAGAAGAAAAGATTAGCTTTGCCAAATGCCGAAGTAATGATCCATCAAGTTATGGGTGGCGCCGAAGGACAAGCAAGCGACATCGAAATTTCAGCTAAACACATTTTGAAAATTAAAGAAAGACTAAATAAAATCCTTGCCAAAAATACAGGACAACCACTTACAAAAGTAGAAAAAGATTCTGACAGGGATTACTACATGAGCGCAGAAGAGGCAAGGAAATATGGGGTGGTGGATAAGATCGTGAAGTAGGAATATCCTATTAACATATTAGCATTTTAATAAAATATAAATACGAAAGAAGAAATACCTGGTTCAAGTCAGAGACATTGAACCAACAAAATTATTATTACTTTACAAACTTTCGACTTTATAAACTTTATAACTTAATATCGTTTGACATAATTTTTTTAATAGTATAGTATATTAATACGGTTATTAATAATAAAACTTACAAAAACTAAACACTCGAGACTAGAGTACTTTGTTAAGTTTTTAAGAGGCTTGACAGGGGTTTTGTTTGTGCTATTATAATCCAGTAATTAAATTGTTCGTTAACAATTAAATATATAGACACACTGTATATAATTAGTTTCGTGACGGAATTAATTACAGTGAGTCTAGAATCACAATCACAAATTATAAACTTTGTGCAGTTGTCCTGCGAGTCTATAAACTTATCCGGTTATAGACATTTCCAAGATTTGAATTTCGTATAAATATACATAGGCGACATTATATAATGTCGCTTTCAATATCACTTTATAGAGAGTTTGATCCTGGCTCAGGATGAACGCTAGCGGCGTGGATAAGGCATGCAAGTCGAGCGCCCAGCATTTTTTGCGTTTAAATTATAGCTGTCATTCTAAATTTAGTTCAGAATGACAATAATAATTGAACATAAAAATTGCTGGGAGCGGCAGACTGGTGAGTAATACATAGGAATCTACCTCGAAGTCTGGAATAACATCGAGAAATCGGTGCTAATACTAGATAGTCCCGCAAGGGTAAAGATTTATCGCTTCGAGAAGAGCCTGTGCACTATCAGCTTGTTGGTAAAGTAAAAGCTTACCAAGGCTATGACGGTTAGGAGGCTCGAGAGGGTGTTCTCCCACATTGGCACTGAGACACTGGCCAAACTCCTACGGGAGGCTGCAGTCGAGAATCTTCGTCAATGCGCGAAAGCGTGAACGAGCGACGCCGCGTGAATGATGACGCTCTTCGGAGTGTAAAATTCTTTTGTTAGGGAAAAACTTTGATATTACCTAACGAATAAGAGGTTGCTAACTCTGTGCCAGCAGCAGCGGTAATACAGAGACCTCAAGCGTTATCCGGATTTATTGGGCGTAAAGCGTCTGTAGGCGGAATAAATAGTCAGATGTTAAATTTCAGGGCTCAACTCTGAAACCGCATTTGAAACGTTTGTTCTAGAGGATGGTAGAGGTAAGTGGAACTTACGGTGTAGCAGTAAAATGCGTTGATACCATAAGGAACACCAAAGGCGAAGGCATCTTGCTGGACCATTTCTGACGCTGAGAGACGAAAGCGTGGGTAGCGAATGGGATTAGATACCCCAGTAGTCCACGCCGTAAACGATGGATATTAGACATTAGGAGTGTCGACCCTTTTAGTGTCGAAGTTAACGCATTAAATATCCCGCCTGGGAAGTACGGCCGCAAGGCTAAAACTCAAAGGAATAGACGGGGACCTGCACAAGCGGTGGAGCATGTGGTTTAATTCGATGATAAGCGAGGAACCTTACCAAGGCTTGAAATCTCTAGAATCCCCGAGAAACCGGGGAGTGCCGCAAGGAACTAGATGACAGGTGCTGCATGGTTGCCGTCAGCTCGTGCCGTGAGGTGTTCGGTTAAGTCCAGTAACGAGCGCAACCCTTTTCAGATGTTGAATTTTTCATCTGAGACTGCCCGGGTTAACCGGGAGGAAGGCGGGGATGACGTCAAATCAGCATGGCCCTTGACGCCTTGGGCTACACACATGCTACAATGGGAAGTTACAAAGGGTCGCCAAGCCGAAAGGCGGAGCCAATCCTATCAAAACTTCTCTCAGTTCGGATTGAGGGCTGCAATTCGCCCTCATGAAGTTGGAATCGCTAGTAATCGTGAATCAGCAATGTCACGGTGAATACGTTCTCAGGTCTTGTACTCACCGCCCGTCACACCAATAGAGTCGGTAATACCCGAAGTCCCTCTCTTGGAGGGGGCCCACGGTAAGATCGGTAATAAGGGTGAAGTCGTAACAAGGCATCCGTAGCGGAAGCTGTGGATGGATCACCTCCTTTCTAGGGAGAAATGGTGTAGAGCATAATTTATTATGTCCTTACTGTACGAACACAAAATTTTGTGTTCCTACCCAGATCGACTCCCGATTTTCGGGATTACGATGGCTGTTGGTAATACAGGTTTATCCGCCTCTAGCAGATAAAAACAAAATTGCCCTCAGGACGATTGCACAAAGTTTATAAATCAAGTTTTCATAGGTCGCATCTGTTTTTGCTTTTAATGTTGCATAAGGTGCGATTTTTGGTATAATAGAGTAGTTCATAAAGTTATAAAGTTCATAAAGTTATAAAGTTCATAAAGTTATAAAGTTCATAAAGTTATAAAGTTCATAAAGTTATAAAGTTCATAAGGTCATTGAATTAAAAAACTTTCAACTTTATAAACTTTTTAACTTTATACTTCATGGGCGTGTAGCTCAGCTGGCTAGAGCGTTTCTCTGATAAGGAAAAGGTCCATGGTTCGAGTCCATGCACGCCCACAGAATAAATTTTATAATTTTTTAATTTTATAATTTTTAAATAATGAATTAATTTTTAATGTTTAAAAATTTGGTCATTAAAAATTATTTAAAAATTAGAAATTACAAAATTACAAAATTTAATCTTGGGCCCGTAGCTCAGCTGGCTAGAGCACTTGCCTTGCACGCAGGGGGTCGCAGGTTCGATTCCTGTCGGGTCCACATAATAAAATTTCAGAACTAAAAACTCAGAGAATTATCTCTGAGTTTTTTTGCTATATACTATTAAACGATAATATGTTAAAATTCTTAGTAAAGTAGAGATTATAAATTTAAATCTTGTTAAATTTACTAAATCTATAATAGAAAATGGATTTAGAACTATATCCCGAAGACAATATTATTAAATAAAGTTTAATTATAACTTTTAAAAATTGCTATTGTTGTCTTTTGATTTTTGTTGTATAATTAAGCTGTTGTTTTAAAAAAATAAATTTAATAAAATAAAAATTGGAAGGAGGTGAAAAAAATGGGATATCATTTATTTACTGAGTATTATTATATGATGATAATGCTTATGGTTGAGTTCTATCAAACTCTTATTTCAGACAAACTGATTTATGCTATATTTGTTTTTGTAATTGGTTTAATTTTTGCAATTGAATTTGGTAAGTTTGCAAAACGAATTTTTCAGAAAGCTGGAGTTGATAAGTCTTTAGAAAGAATTGGAATAAAGAACTTCTTCAAAAAAGGTGGGATTAAATTTTCTGTATCAGACTTAGTTGGTTGGATGGTAAAATGGTTTATTTTACTTTTTGCCTTAATGTCGGCAGTTGATATTTTGAATTTTCCTCAAGTATCAAACTTTTTAGGCGTACTATTGAGATATTTGCCAAACCTATTCGGCGCGCTAATTATTTTGACTATTGGACTTATTGTCTCTCAATTAGTTTATGAAGCTGTTGAGGGAGGAGCAAAAGTTACAGGAATTAGAGTATATCATTTGGCCGCAATTGCTTTCAAGTGGATAATAATTATTATCACATGTTTAGTAGTCCTTGAACAAGTTGAAATTAAAACAGAAATCCTTAAAATTTTTGCTGGCGGACTCTCCTTGATGATTGCTATAGCTGGTGGATTGGCATTCGGATTAGGAGGACAATATCAAGCGAAAGAATTAATAGAAGAGTTTAAAAACAAAATGAAACAATAAACTAGTTATTGGCCAAACGTTTTGTCACAAACAAATAAAAACAGATATGTAGAGCTTATCTGTTTTTATTTGTTTTAAAATATACGCAATGACTAAATTTAAAAATTTTAATTGCCAAACGACTTAGGACTCGTAAAGAAATAACATTTCTAAGTTCGCTTATATTTATGCCAGATTGGTTTGAAAAAAATTGAAAGATATTGTTATATATTGAAAGTTTTTTCAAGTCAAGATGGTGTGAATATAAGATGAAATTAGAAAGGTTATTTCTTTACGAGTCCTAAACGACAATCAATAAATCTCTTATTCACAAGATTATTTGAATCTTTTTTTAAATACAAATACAATTTTTTTAAAGAGACTTTAAAGAGACTTGACAGTATTATTTATTATGTTATTCTTATCAAGTGCCTAATAAACAGCAGTTAACGATTAGAAGACTTGAGGCTTTAAATCATAATTTAAAATTATGATATCAAAAAAAATGAATTCAAAAAAGCAAAAAAGCGGCTAGTTTTGTGACTGTTTTTATCCTTAAACTTCCGCCTTCAAAAAGGCGTTTTTATTTTCTACTCTGAGGCAGTCTAAAAATTATTTTTACAAATTGGAATCTGAAATCCAAACTGGAAATCAGATTCTAGTCTATAAAAATTTTACGTGAAATAGACTAGTAATTGATCATTGACAATTGAATAGATGTTCAACCGTTAAGGGTACGTTCACAAATAACTTCCACAATTTTATTCCGCATTCGTATCACTTTGATTTGAAAAAATTCTCAATTTTCAAATCAATCTGGCACAAATCTGAGTGAACTTGAGAATGTTATTTGTGAACGAACCCTGAAAAAATTTGCAATTATTAATTGCTAGTTAATCTTACATTAAATAAATACATAAGAGCGTATGGTGAATGCCTAGACATAAAAAGACGATGAAGGACGCGGCATGACTGCGAAAAGCCTCGGGGACCTGTCAAGCAAGGTTTGATCCGGGGATATCCGAATGGGGTAACCCGCGCTGATTAATCTCGGCGCATCCATATCTGAATACATAGGATATGGAAGAAGACCAGGCGAAGTGAAACATCTCAGTAGCCTGAGGAAAAGAAAAAAATAAGTGTATACTGTTATTCTTATTATTAATTTATTAATAATAGAATATCAGTATATCTCTATTCCCTAAGTAGTGGCGAGCGAACAGGGAGGAGCCCAAACCAGCTATACCTCACTGCGTTCGGAAATTTTTAATTTTATAATTTTTAATTTTTAAATAATTTCTAATGACTTAATTTTTAAACATTAAAAATTAAAGCATTATTTAAAAATTACAAAATTAAAAATTAAAAATTCCGAGCATAGCGAGGTGTAGCTGGGGTTGTAAGATAATACACGACATTAGTCAAGAAGTTTACATATTATATCTTGGTTAGTTAAATAAGCTGGAAAGCTTGACCAGAGAGGGTGATAGTCCCGTAGACGAAAACTGATATAAACTTCTCGTATTATTCTTGAGTACCATAGAACCAGAGAAATTTTATGGGAATCCGGCAGTCCTACTAAAAATGAACTGATAGTTATCTGGCTTGCTAGATAACTATCAGTTCATCTGCCAAGGCTAAATACTTTTT